>NZ_VPEC01000001.1:0-216542 GCF_013417355.1 Acinetobacter sp. YH12255 | reverse complement strand
TGAGCCAGACCACTTGACCCTGATGGAAATCTGGCAATAAACGCAGTTGAAACCATTGTCCTTTTTCTGGGGAAACCTTACGGTTACAGTCGATACCAAACATAAATCGAATACCATATTTTCTTATGGTTTTTAGATTTCCAGTCGATGAATACCAACTATCACCTGTAATAAATTGAATCTTTGCACCCCAACTGAGTACTTCACTTAACATATCCATAAAGTAATCATTCTTGGTTTTACTTTCAGATTTGTCATAAATTCGGAAATTAATTGGAATATTTTGACCATTTTGATCTGTCGCATACAAGGTAATGAGATTAATACCCTTGACGGATCGGTGGTGTTTGCCTGACCAAAAATAGCTAACCAAGTCCATATGTTGACTATATGGTTTATCTAAAACAGTATCATCAATACTGACTATAAGTTTATTATTATCAATATGTTGAATTGATTCTTGATATAGGTCGTGAGGTGTGTAGTCTTCACGCTCTAGAAAGCGATTTACACTATCATGCGAGATATTATAAGTCTCGGCAAGTTGTGTGCAGCTAATAGAGTTCGGTTCTGTCATGAGAAAGCCCATATAAATGGGTAATGTACAAGTTGCTGTAGAAGCATGTTTAATTCGTCTGATCACAGATACTTTATAAAGTATTTTAATACTTTTTTGAATCCGTCAATGCGTAAGTCCTATTAATTTAAAAAGAAATCTAATTTATTAATTAATGAAAAAAGATCAATCACCCTTTGGGCTGAACCTATAAATCAGCATGCATTGGAACAGGGGATTGATCCCAACTGTCTAGGTCATTTGACTGCAGCATATTGAATTTCAGCTTAAGCCGCTTGCTTCTCTTAAAGCAAATTACCCAGCAATTTTTTGACTTTTTCACATCTGTGAAACTGGCCTGCTTTTGCGTCTTTTGATTGTCAGCCAGAAAATTTACATGCCAAGATGTAGTCATTCAAAAACATGAACAGTACATAAAAATCTAGAGATTTTTAAAGCATAGAAGGAATCAATCATGGACAGATTGTCAGGAAAAGTAGCATTAGTGACTGGCGGCGGCCGCGGGATTGGACGCGCGATCAGCGAAGCATTTGCACGTGAAGGTGCACTGGTGGGTGTGCTGGATTTGAAAGAAGAAATCGCGCAGGAAGCGGTAGATCATATTGTTGCGCAAGGCGGTCAAGCATTTGCGTTGGCATGCAATGTGGCAGTTCGTGAAGATTTGTTTGCTCAAGTGGAAAAATTAAAAGCGCATTTTGGGCCAGTCGAAATTTTAGTGAATAACGCGATGTGGAACCGTTATGGGCCATTGGCTGAGCAGACTGAAATCATGATTAACCGCATGATTGATGTGGGCTTTAAAGCTGTGGTTTGGGGCTATCAGGCGGTGTTGAACGACATGATCAGCGCGGGCGGCGGCAATATTATCAATATCGGTTCACCATCTTCAGTGCTTGCGATGAAAAACGGTGTGATGTACAGCGCTGTGAAGAGCGCCGTGTCTGGCTTAACGCGTTCTGGCGCAGCGGAATTTGGTGAATACAATATCCGTGTCAATGCGATTGCGCCGACATCAACACCTACTGAAGGCGCGAAGCTGGTGGTTTCGGAAGAAGCGTGGGAAAACCGCCGCAAGCGCATGCCGCTGGGCCGATTGTGTTCTGCTGATGACATTGCCAATGCAGCAGTCTTTCTGGCTAGTGATGAAGCCAGTTTTGTCTCTGGCCATGTGTTGTTTGTGGATGGTGCAGCAACATTTGCCTTTTCTTAATGAAATTCAACATTTGAACTAGGCCAATGGACAGTGCCTAAACACAGAGCTAGCAAGAGGAATGCACCATGACTATAACTGTAACCAAGATTGGCGATACTGCAGATTTGCTGGGCGAAAGCCCAATTTGGGACAGCGAGGGTAAATGCCTGTATTGGGTTGATAGCGTCAGCTGTTTGGTCAAGCGCTATAACCCAATCACACAGGGATATAAAAGCTGGAAAACCCCCTCACAAATCGGATGCATTGGCTTTGCACCGAACAACTGTTTGATTGTCAGCTTGGTGGATGGTTTTTATGAGCTGAACCTAGGCACTGGTGAAATTAAAACCTTGATGCGCCCAATTCCACCTAATGACAAGGTGCGTTTCAATGATGGAAAAATTGACCGCTTCGGTAATTTTATCTGCGGTTCTATGGGGATTCACACTGAACCATTGGGTGAGCTGTATAGGATGAACCGTGATGGTAAATCACAAAAGCTGGCAAATGGCATCCGTATCTCTAACTGCATTGCATTCAGTCCAGATGGCAAAGTGATGTATATGGCGGACAGCCTAGATTTGAAAATCCGTGCTTATGACTATGGCGATGGAAATCAAGATTTACTCGAGCCGCGGATCTTTTTTGATACTTCTGGCTTGGGCTCTGCGCCGGATGGCGCAACAGTGGACGCCGAAGGTTATTTATGGGTTGCCTTAGTGAGCGCCAATAAAATTGCACGTTTTGCACCTAATGGCACCTTAGACCGCTTAATTCGTTCACCGACAGATTTTCCAAGCTGCTTGGCCTTTGGCGGCGAAGATCTCAGCACACTGTATGTCACTTCAATTAAAAACTCAGGCACTGGCCGCATGATTTCACGCCACCCTGAAGGCGGTTATTTGTTTGCCATCGATGGCTTAGGCGTAAAAGGGCTGCCTGAACCTCGCTATCAGCAATGAACAGATTAGATCACCAGACCAGACTACAAATATAGGTTAAATAAAATGACAATTTCTGTATTAGAAGCATTGATGAATCCGCAATCTGTGGCGCTGATTGGTGCTTCAGATAATCCAATGCGTATCGGTGGGCGACCGCTTAAATATTTGAAAAATAGTGGTTACTTGGGTGATATTTATCCGATCAATCCAAATCGAGAAAGTGTACAAAATTACCAAGCTTATTCTAGCTTAGAGGCAATTAAAGCAACACCAGATGTGGCATTACTGGCTGTTCCAGCAACGGCTGTATTGGATTCAGTTAAGGCGTGTGCAGATAAAGGTGTGAAATCAGCGATTGTTTTTTCTGCAGGGTTTTCTGAAGCGGGTGATGTTGGTGAGGAAATGCAGGTAGAAATGGTGAATATCGCCAAAGAAGCCAATTTACGTTTGTTAGGACCAAATTGTTTAGGTGTATTTAATAGCTACAAAAATTACTACGGTACCTTCTCGACTATTTTAGACCGAGAATTTGTACAGGCTGGCCCTGTCGCAATAGTGTCGCAAAGTGGCGCTTATGGGTCGCATATTGCACATCTTTGTCGTGAGCGTGGACTAGGGGTTGGATATTGGATCACCACAGGCAATGAATGTGATTTGGATATTTCTGAAGCTTTATCTTGGGCGGTAGATCAAGCCGAAGTAAAAGTCGTGATGGTTTATGCAGAAGGTATCCGCAACCGTGATAATTTTATTCAGGCTTTAGAGAAAGCGCGCAGTAAAGATATTTCGATTGTATTTATGAAAGTCGGTAGTTCTGCGGTAGGTGCGCGAGCTATCAGTTCACATACGGCTGCATTGGCGGGGCTTGATCATGTATTTGATGCTGTATTGCGTCAATATGGCGTTTTCCGTGCACATACCACGGCAGAGCAAATTGATATTGCATACACCGTGGTGAAAGCCAATACGCTGCAAGGTAATAAGTTAGGCATTTATACTTTTTCTGGCGGTTTTGGCATTCAAATGTCGGATGATGCAGAGAAAGCAGGTTTAGACGTAGCGGCCATGCCAGAAGAGGTTCAAGCCGAACTTAAACAACTTTTGCCCTATGCTTCACCAGTCAATCCTGTAGATGTCACTGCACAGGCGGCGACAGATTTGCCACTGATGACAGAATTTATGCGCGCCATGATTGAAAAAGGCGGTTATAACATTTTTGCTGGCATTTTAGGAAGCGGGCCGAGCAGTAAAAACTTCTCTGCATTGTTGAATGAGTCACTGACTAATGCGATGCAAAATGATACTGAATGCTTGAAATGCCTGACCATGACAGCGCCTCGTGAGATTATTCAAACCTATGAAGACAATGGATTTTTGGTCTTTGAAGATGGCAGTGCATTAATTCATTCATTGGGCGTACTGTGGCAATTCCAACAGTGGAAAAAGTTGGCACAAGAAGAAGCCAGTTTGACGAAAATTCAGTTGCCAGCACCAATCAACATTCCTCAAAAAGCGTTAAGTGAGCATGAAGCCAAAGCGATTTTGTCCAAGGCGGGTGTTACTTTTACCCCAGAAATTTTAGTGCCTGTAGGTCAAGATCCTGCTGTAGCAGCAGATCAGATTGGCTATCCACTGGTGATGAAAATCGCATCTGCAGATTTGCCACATAAAACAGAAGTTGGTGGCGTCAAACTGAACTTGAAAAATGTACAGCACGTCCAGCAGGAAATGAGCAGTATGGTTGCGCATGTGCGTCAGCAGGCACCCGATGCACTGCTCGATGGCGTGATATTAAGTCCAATGATTCAAGGGGGAACGGAAACCATTGTTGGCGTCTTTACTGACCCAAGTCTCGGGCCAGTGGTGATGTTTGGCTTGGGGGGAGTCTTTGTTGAAGTATTGAAAGATGTGACATTCCGTGTTGCACCATTTAATACGCAAGAAGCCCACCGTATGATTCGCGAAATTAAGGGCTTTGCCATGTTAGAAGGTGTGCGAGGTGGTGCGCCGTCAGATATTAATGCGCTCGCGCAGATGTTGTCTGATCTGTCTCAATTTGCTTATGTCAATCAGGGGCAATATGAAAGTATTGATTTAAATCCTGTGCTGGTTTTCCCTGAAGGCGAAGGTTTGATGGCGCTAGATGCGCTGATTGTGACCTGATGTAGGGTTGTAAAATTCATATCTGTGTAAATGTGTCTTAAATCCTCCAATTTATTGCACATTTCAGGTGAAATAAGCACTATTAAAGAAAGATAAAAAGGACTTGGAGCAGAACAATGAACGTGAAAATAGACCGTAATATTATGGAAAAATTTGAAAATATTATTCAAAACCAAACTGCAATAAACAGTATTGAAGTTATTGATTTCAAACAATCCATGCGCAATATTGCTTCGCCGGTTGGCGTAGTAACCACACGTCATGGCGATGTACGTCATGGTCTGACAGCAACGGCGATTTGCTCGGTCTCTATGGAGCCACCAAGCATGCTGGTATGTGTAAATCGCAGTGCAAGCGCAGAGCAGCTGATCGCAGACAGTGGCGCTTTTGCGATCAATATGCTGAGTGAAGATCAACACAATGTGGCGCGTCTTTTCTCCACCCCTGGATTGGCACCTGAAGGTCGCTATGCAGAGGGCGACTGGCATCATCTGGAAACTGGATCACCTGTTCTAAATGGTGCAACAGTGTCATTCGATTGTTTAGTTGAAAAATGCATCGAATGGGGGACGCATAATTTATACATCGGACGTGTGGTTGCGACCGAAACCTTTGATCATGAAATTTTACTGTATAAGGACGGTGCTTTCCGTCAGGTTGCTAAACACCGTTAGTTCAAGCAGTAAAAAATTCGATACGGATAACTGAATACTCAAAAGGACTTTGAAAAATGAATACACAAAAAGTTGCGATTGTTAGTGGTGCTGCTGGCAGTATCGGTACAGCAATATGCTTGGAATTAATGCAACAAGGTTATCAAGTCGCTGCCTTAGATAAAAATCCACAAGGACTCGCAGATCTAAAGGCCAAAACAGATGATCAAGTAGCCATATATGCTTGTAATTTGCTTAACCCTGAAGAAATCAGCCAGACATTAGACAACATCACACAGCAATTTCAGCGTGTGGACTTGATTGTAAATAATGCTGCCATTGGCCCCTCAATGAATGCAGTTTTGGAGACATCAGCCAAAGAATTTGAAGACACTTTTGAGGTGAATTGGGTGGCTTCAATTGAGCTAGTACAAAAATCACTGAAATTTATGACACATGGCAATGCTTCCATTATTAATATTGCCTCAGGCGCAGGGTTACACTCCAATCCTAAGCGCAATGCTTACTCAGCGTCTAAAGCCGCTGTAATCAGCTTAACCAAATCACTGGCCTGTGAATTGGCTGAGAAAAAAATTCGTGTCAATGCCATTGCTCCAGGCTATATCAAAACTGACATGATTGTGGCACTAGAACAGGACAATAAGCTGGACTTAAATGCCATCCGAAAACGTATTCCAATGGGGCGTTTTGGCCGTCCAGATGAAATTGCTAAAGTGGTTAACTTTTTAGCTTCCGAGGGTGCGGAATATGTGACGGGTTCAGTGGTCAGTGTTGATGGTGGCTATGCAACATTCAATCAAATTGGTGATGCTTGTGAAGCAGATGTGATTCGTACAGAAGATGAAGTGCAGCGTGCAGCACCGCAGACTGGTTCACGTGTAGTGGTTATTACTGGTGCAGCACGTGGTATTGGTCGTGCAACTGCTGAGGCATTTGCTACTCAAGGCGATGTGCTCGCAATGCTAGATTATGATGCTGATTCAGTTGAAAAATTGAAAGAAGATTTTGGCGATCAGCATTTAGCAATGCAGGTTGATGTTACTGATGAAGCACAGATTCAGGTTGCTTTTGAGCAGATTAAACAGCGGTTTGGTCGTGTTGATGTCATGGTGAATAATGCTGCGATTGCCGATATTTTTGGCCCAGTGGAACATCAGGCTTTGTCAGGTTTAAGAAGAATTATGGCAACGAATGTGACTGGTCCATTTAGCTGTGCGCGAGAAGCAGTGAAATTAATGCCTGCACAGGGTGGCACAATTATCAATTTTGGTTCAATTAATACACATCTACCGTTTGCACCACGTCATGCTTATGGCGCGTCAAAAGCCGCTATTGAAATGATGACACGCTGCATGGCAGCTGAACTTGGACAAAAAGGCATTCGAGTCTTGACTGTTTGCCCCGGCTATATCCGTACACCAGGTGTAGAAGAGTTGGAACGTAGCAATTCAATTGATACGCCTAAAATCAACCGCCGTATTCCTTTGGGTCATTTAGGTAAACCGGTCAATATTGCCAATGCTGTGCTGTTCTTAGCTTCGGAAGACGCTTCATATATGAATGGTTCGGCGCTGTTTGTTGATGGCGGTTGGTCTTCATTTGGTAATGCTGGTGATGCATCTGAGCAAGCTGCATAAGGAGCATGTGATGGACTTGATTTATTGTAAAGAACAAGGCTTGAAACTTGAACATGTGGATGATTTCAAATCTTTTAAATATGTGCTGAAAGGTTTTGGTCAAGGGGAATTTCCACTGGTTGGTGGCATTGCACCAGATCAGGATGATCATGTCTGGATTGATCAGCACGTTGTTACACAGTTTTCTACAAATGAAGCGTGGATGCAAAGCTTTAACGACATGATTTCTAAAGCTAAAAGATATGGCTGGATACATACTGAAACTAATGCCGTAAAGGCACATGTCATGTGGCAGGAAAATTCTGCATTAGCGGATGATGCACAAAATATTATGGTGGAGCATCAGCATGGCGTCACGATCATTCGCCTCAACCGCCCCAGCAAAATGAATGCACTGACTGTACCTATGCTCAAGGCGCTGCATCAGGCGCTGCAAAGCGCGAATCAGGATGAGCACTGCCGTGCAATTTTAATGACTGGCAATGGCCGCTGCTTTTGTGCAGGTCAAGATTTAAATGAGCGAAAAGATTTAACTAAAAAGTTGGATCTAGGTGCTTCGCTAAGGGATAACTATAACCCTGTAATTACAGCGATTGAGCAAAGCCCGAAACCTGTCATCTGTGCAGTGAATGGTATAGCTGCGGGCGCAGGAGTAGGTATTGCACTGGCCTGTGATATTGTGCTCGCTGCAGAAAATGCCAAATTTGTATTGTCGTTTTCTAAAATTGGGTTAGGGCCAGATGCAGGTTTGAGCTGGACGTTGCCAAGATTGATTGGGCTTGCCCGCGCTAAAGCGATTACGTTACTGGCAGAGCCTGTGACTGCACAAGCCGCTTTGTACATGGGGATGATTTGGCAAGTCTGTACGTCAGAGACTTTGCAAGCTACAGCTGAAAAGCTTGCGACACAACTGGCACAAAGACCGATATTGTCGATGCAAAACATTAAAACTGCTTTTCAACCCTCCAGCACGAACACATTGCAGCAACAATTGGAATTGGAAGCAGCCTTACAACATGAGGCTGGGTTGAGTGAAGATTACTGTAAAAGTGTGAGGGAATTTTTCAGCGCCAAAAAAGCATCGGCCTGAAATTTTCATTAAAATTTATATATGTGAATAATCCCTTGGATTTAAAAAAGCGCATGCATAATTGAAAAATTATCCATACACTGAATTTAAGCAAGGGATATAAATTTCAAAATAAAGTTTAATTTTTAAACTTAAATAAACAATGGATCAAAATCATTTTAGCGCAAAATTTATTTTAGCGCTCAGGAATGATTTATTTAAAAAAATGTAATCAGGAGATTTTAATATGGAATTTGGTACATTTATTTTGGCTGCGCAGCGCGGTTATCATCAGACATCTGAACAAGTAATTTTAAACTCAATTGAACAAACAGTAGCATCTGAAAAAGCCGGCTTTGATGCAGCTTGGTTTGCAGAACATCATTTTAATAACTATAGCCTTGTACCTTCACCCTTGATGATGGTGGCAGCGTGTGCAGGTCAAACATCAAAAATTCGCTTAGGTTCAGCTGTATGTGTACTGCCGCTCTATCAGCCGCAGCGTCTATTATCTGAAATTGGCTTTGCAGATATTGTTTCAAATGGTCGTTTAGATTTTGGCGTCGGTTCAGGCTATCAGGAATTTGAATTTGAACGTTTTGGCATTGATTTAGGTGATGCACCACAAGTGTTCAATGAATATTTAGAAATCATCATGAAAGGTTTGAACAATAAAATTTTTGAACATTCTAGTGAGCATATTCATATTCCACCAACAGCTATTGCTGTGCGTCCAGTACAGCAGCCTACGCCTCCAATTTGGATGGCAGCGGGTTCACCGCGCAGTATGTCGCGTGCTTACAAAGAAGGGCACAATATTTTTGTGACCGCTTATCATGATGGCAATGACCGTATCCGTCAGGTGCGCGAGAATTTAGAAGCTGCTGCTGAAAGCGTAGGTAAGCAAGTTTCAGATAGTAAAATAGCATTGTTGCGTTGTTGCTATGCCAGCGAAAACAAAGCGGAAGTGGAAAGCTATTTGGATAATGCTCGCTATCAGCGCCGTCTTTCGGAAGCTTTGCAGAAACGTACACAGCAAAGTGAAGATGGTTATATGATTAAAGAAATGCCAACTGAGCAAGATTTATCTTTCGAGCAAATGGCTAAGAACATGCCAATTGGCGGCATTAATTATGTGATTGAAAAATTAATCGAAGAAATTGAAATTTTAAAACCAGATCAAATTGCAATTCAAACACAACTGGGTGACTTTGATCAGAAAACGATGTTGAAGCAAATTGATTTATGGGGTGAAAAAATTATCCCAGCTGTTAATAAAGCAATTGGAAGCTCAGTCGTTAGTATCGCTAGTTAAGTATTTAGGCACAGTCTCAAAAGATTGTGCCTTATTTTTTTATCTTTATATTCATAAAGAACGTTTTTTTGTGTAGCCTCAATAGCTTTAGGTATTAGTATTGATTTTAAGTGAAAAATAACTATTTATTCACAATGGAGGTGAATAATGTACAAGAGTTCTATTAACGTCACAAAACTGCTGGATGAAGCCAAAATTAATAGCTTCCATGTTAAATTTTTGATTTGGGGAGCATTAATCAGTGCTTTTGAAGGTTATGATTTGGTGGTTTATGGTGTTGTATTGCCGCTGCTGATGCAGGAATGGACCTTAACATCCATTGAAGCAGGTATTTTAGGAAGTACGGCGCTGGTAGGGATGGCTGTTGGATCATTGGGCTGCGGTATTATTGCAGATTATGTCGGCCGTAAAAAAATCATAATGATGAGTGTGACTTTGCTAAGTGTGGCAACGTTCCTATGCACATTTGCATCACAGCCGCTGGAATTTGGTACTTTACGTTTTCTCGCTGGTGTGGGCGTGGGCGGTATTATGCCAAATATTGTGGCTTTGACTGCAGAATTTTCTCCTAAAACTAAGCGCACCACCATGATTGGTTTAATGTCTAGTGGTTTTGCTATTGGCGGAATTATTTCTGCTGTAATTGGCTCTATGTATGTACAGGATTCTGGCTGGCGTATTATGTTTGCAGTTGCAGGCGTGCCAGTTATTCTAATTCCATTTATGTGGAAATACTTGCCTGAATCAGTGAGCTATTTGGTGGGTCAAGGTAAGCTGAAGTTGGCAGAGGATACACTGAACCGCGTGTTACCTGAAAAAGTGAACCATTTGGAGCAGGAATTCACCCTTTATAAGGATTCCGACACAGCAAAAAATTCAGTCAATATTCTTTTTAAAGATGGACGAGCTGGTGGTACTTTACTGTTCTGGACCGCGTTCTTTATGGTTTTGCTCATTGTATATGCGCTGAGCAGCTGGTTACCAAAATTGATGATGATTGCGGGTTATCCATTAGATAAGAGTATTTACTTCTTAATGGCGCTGAATTTCGGCAGTATTTTAGGCACACTCTTTGGTGGTGTACTGGCGGATAAATTCAATTTACGCACAGTATTGATCTGTATGTTCCTGATGGGTGGATTGGCGCTATTTGGTCTTGGCTTTAAATCTAGTGCGTTCATTCTGTACAGTTTGGTCATTATTGCAGGAGCATCTATTCAGGGCGGATCCATTCTTCTGTATAGCTATATCTCTCAATTCTATCCGTTGGTGGCAAACTCAACTGGGATTGGCTGGGCATCTTCTATCGGTAAATTCGGTGCAATTGTTGGCCCGATTGTGACTGGTTACGTATTAACCCTACATTTAACCCATTTGATGAATTTCGCTTTAATCAGTATTCCAGCGATTATTGCCGCGATTTCAGTTTCCTTAATTTTTAAAAAGAAAACAAAAGTAGCGACTGAATATACAGTGCAAACTGTTAAATAATCCTTATAAAAAAGCTGAATCAATTGATTCAGCTTTTTTATATTGTTAAATTTTATAATAATGTATAGATTGGATCTTCTGGATATAAACATCCAACGGGCTGTCTTAATTTAAATCTTGCTTCTTTTGAAATGGCTTGCATTTTATTTTCTTGTACCCAATCGTATATTACGGTTCTTTTTGCTATTTTCCATATGTCATTTCTTTTCTCAAAATTATCTGCATAGCGCCCCCATATTTGAGTCTCAAGATTATTATTATTTTGATCTGGGTAAATTTGGAGTGCAAAAAATTTAGATTCTACTTTGCATAAATCAGGTTGATAGTCGATCAGTATATTGCTTATCTGGTGAATACTAACGACGGCGCTTTTAAGGCTATTCATGGCTGTGCTGATGAAACCAGTCGCAGAGCCTTGATATGCACCGTGACAATCTATTGCATCTTCCCAGTATGCTGAATTTAAAGCATTTAAATCAGCGTTATCAACACCTCTGCAGTAACGGTACAAGCAATCTCGAATGGCTTCTCTATCCAAAAGTTCTTGCAATTTTGTTTGTGTCTCAACATTCATAGTTTATATCCTTTGACCAGTTTTAAGTTGAATTTATTCCGATATTTCATATATGTGAAACTTAATTAAAGATTAAGTTTTGCATTTGGATATTATGAAATTATTCATAGAATAAAAAAATAATTATGCCTTCATTTGTTAATAAAAAATAAGGAATTTATTTATTAATAATATGCATTTTTATTTTATATGGATATTTTTTTAATATGGAATTATTTTTGATGAATTTATCAATGAAAAAAATTGCGACGGGTATTGGTTTGGTTATAGCTATGCCAAATTTTGCTTATGCAGATCTTATTTTTAAAGATGATCAACTTGAAATTTTAGGTAGAAACTTTCATTTTTATCGTGAGTATGAAAGTGGCGGTAAAAATCCTTCAGGTGCGAATTCACAGTTGCCATTAGAGGAAAGAAATAATACCCGAAATGAATGGGGGCAGGGCTTTGTTGCAAAGTATTCATCTGGCTATACCGATACGCCGTTGCAGGTTGGATTTGATGCATATGGTCTTTTAGGTCTTAAGCTTTATAGTGATATTTATGAAACCGGGACCTTATTACTGCAATACGACCCTGTGACAGGGGAAACGAAAAGTGCTTATGGTGAAATCGGTGGTGCACTAAAACTTAAATATAAAGATACCGTCTTGACCTATGGTGACCAATTCCCTTATGTGCCTGTGCTTGCAACAAGTACAGTACGACTATTACCGACCGTGAGTACAGGTGTCAGTATTCAGGATAAAAGCTTTAACAATTTGTTGATAAATGCCGGTTATTTTTACAGTATGAATCCATTGGATTCGACCAAAGATCTAAATTATTTCACCACTGATTATGGTGCAGGTATCAAAGCCAACAGTGTCAGCTTCCTTGGTGGTACATACAGTTTTCCAAATGCATCATTGACCGCATATTTTTCTGAATTAGAAGATGTCTGGAATCAAGCTTATTTGGGCGGAACATATTTGAAGAAAATTGATGAAGATCAAAAACTAAAACTTGGCTTCACCAGTTTCAGTAATACCGATACGGGCAAGAAAAAGGGCGGTGATATTGAGGCCTATATTGCTTCTGCTATGGCCGATTACAACTACAAAAACCACACCTTATCTTTTGGTTATCAGCAAGTGTTTGGTAATGAGCCTTTTGATATTGCAGGTTTTTCTTCTGCTGGCTCAAACAACCTGAACTATAACGTGGCCCAATATTCTACTTTTTCTGAAGCGCATGAAAAATCAGTGCAAGTGAAATATGAAGTAGATATGTCACCTTACGGCATTCCTGGCTTAACGTTCATGGGACGTTACTTTTATGGTTGGGATATCGATAACAGTAACAGCAACAACCCATTTTACACCAAGCGTTTTGTCTACGATCCAAATGTAGATTACACCCATCGTGAAACCAATCTTCAAGCATCTTATAAAGTGCCAACGGGCTTTGCAAAAGGCCTCGATGTGAAATTGCGTTATGCATCAAGCCGTGCAACCAAAGGTTATCGTTATGATGATATTGATGAGCTAAGAACGATTTTGGAATATACATTCAAGTTTTAATCAGAGCCTAACTTCCGCATTTTGTGCTTTTCAATGATTGAAAAGCCTTGAATATACAGAGATGACGATATGGACAATCCTTCAATACTCGAAATTAGCATTCAAAATGATGGCGTAGCACTGCTGGTGCTAAATCGACCAACAGCAAGAAATGCATTGAATTTGGAATTGCGTCAAGCATTGTCCGATGCGTTTATTCAACTGCAACAAAATCCTGCAGTTCGTGCAATCGTTATCACTGGCGGAAGTCAGGTTTTTGCAGCTGGAGCAGATATTAAAGATTTTACGACAGCAACCACGGCGCAAATGTATTTGCGTCGTACCGAACAGTATTGGCAAAGCATTACGGATTGCAGTAAGCCGATTATTGCTGCTGTTAATGGGTATGCTTTGGGTGGTGGCTGTGAATTAGCGATGCACGCTGACATTATTATTGCCAGCAAATCAGCCCAGTTCGGCCAGCCCGAAGTAAAACTTGGTCTGATGCCGGGTGCAGGCGGCACGCAGCGCTTGCTTCGTGCTGTTGGCAAATATAAGGCCATGCTGCTGCTTTTGTCCGGAAAATTTATTAGTGCAGAACATGCCTACAATATGGGCTTGGTATCTGAGGTTGTTGAAGAAGAAAAAACCATTGGTCATGCGCTGGAATTGGCCAAAACTATTGCAGCTTATGCCCCAATTGCTGTTCAACAGATTAAAGAAGTGGCACAGCTCGGATCAGATATGCCATTGCAGGCTGGGCTGGCATTGGAGCGTAAAGCTTTTCAGATTTTATTTGATACTCAAGATCAGAAAGAAGGTATAAATGCCTTTTTTGAAAAACGTCCAGCGCAGTATACGGGAGAATAAGTATGACTATTCAATCAATGGCGCTGATCGGTACAGGCGTGATGGGTATGGGCATTGCGCAGATTGCAGCGCAAGTTGGAGTAGAAGTACGACTCTATGATGTCAAAGCTGGGGCAGCTGAAGCAGGTCTCTCACAGTTAAAAAACACACTGCAAAAATTGAAGGTCAAAGGCAAATTTACCCAAGTAGAGCTGGAGCTGATCTTGGCACGTTTTAGCGTGTTGGAGCATATCGAAGATGTGGCTGGCGTTGATCTTGTTGTTGAGGCAATTGTCGAAAATTTGCAGATCAAACAGCAACTATTTAAACAGCTGGAAAGTATTGTTGGTCCAAAGACTATATTAGCCAGCAATACTTCATCACTATCGGTAACAGCTATCGCATCAGAACTTCAACATCAAGATCGTGTGGCAGGTTTTCACTTTTTTAATCCTGTGCCTTTGATGAAAATTGTTGAAGTTATTTCTGGTTTAGCGACAGATGAATCGACTGTTGAAACACTGCTAGAGCTGGCACAGCGCATGGGACATTTTGGTGTGCGTACCAAGGACACGCCAGGATTTATTGTCAATCATGCTGGCCGTGCTTATGGCACGGAAGCGCTGAAAATTTTGGGTGAAGGCGTGGCTTGCGTATCCGAAATTGACCGAATTTTGCGTGAAGGTGCTGGATTCAAAATGGGGCCGCTGGAATTATTTGATTTGACGGGTCTAGATGTTTCACATCCGGTGATGGAATCAATTTTCACTCAGTATTATCAAGAAGACCGTTATCGTCCAAGCGCATTAACCCGCCAAATGCTGGCTGGTAAGAAAGTTGGCCGTAAAGTCGATGAAGGTTTTTACCGCTATGAAAATAGTCAAAAAATCAATGAAATTCCGAAGCAAGCTGTGCCTGAAGTTTTCACTTTTAATACGGTATGGATTCAAGCTGACCATGAGCAGGATGCGAAGTTGCTTAGCGAATACGTTCTAGCACAGGGTGCTGTGCTTGATAGCGCATCGCATCCAGCAACTGACAGTTTAATTATATTAGCGACGTATGGAGAAGACACCACGACAGCGGCACTACGTTTTGGTGTAGATCCTGTACGTTCTATTTCGATTGATATGCTGACTGATTTTGCTCAGCACCGTACGCTCATGCCATCAATTGTTAGCTCCAAGAATTATATAGATCAAGCGCATGTACTATTCGCAAAAGATGACCACGGAGTAAGTGTTATTGCGGAAAGTATAGGATTTGTCGCTCAGCGCGTGCTGGCAATGGTGGTAAATTTGGCTTGTGATATCGCGCAGCAGCAGATAGCAGCACCGTCAGATATTGATCAGGCAGTTAAGCTTGGGTTGGGTTATCCGCATGGCCCAATTTCTTGGGGCAATGTATTGGGTCCAGACCGAATCCTTCTGATTTTAGAACGGATCTATGCCAATACAGGCGATCAGCGCTACCGTCCAAGCCCTTGGCTGCAGCGCCGTGCACGTCTACAACTTTCATTACTTCATACCCAATCCGTTTAGACCTAAATCTTCTAGGAAAATAAAATATGTTAAATGCCTATATCTATGATGGTGTACGCAGTGCTTTTGGCCGTCATGCTGGCGCATTGGCATCAATTCGTCCGGATAATCTCGCTGCACATGTAATACGAGCATTAGTGGAAAAACATCAGCTACCTAAAGACATCTATGCTGACGTGATTTTAGGTAATACCAATCAAGCCGGTGAAGATAGCCGTAATATTGCGCGTCATGCGGCGCTGCTAGCAGGTCTAGATGTGAAAACACCGGCACAAACAGTAAATCGTTTATGCGCTTCGGGTTTGGCAGCAGTAATCGACGCTGCCCGTGCTGTGACTTGTAATGAAGGCGATGTCTTTATAGCAGGCGGTGTTGAGTCGATGTCACGCGCGCCCTTTGTTTTCGCCAAGTCAGAAGCACCTTTCAGTCGAGATTTTAAAGTTTTTGATTCAACCATTGGTGCACGTTTTCCAAATCCTAAAATTGAAAAACAGTTCGGCGATGACACCATGCCTCAAACTGGTGATAACGTTGCGTTTGAATATGGGATCAGTCGTGAACAAGCGGATGCTTTTGCAGCAGCTTCACAAGCGAAATATGAGGCAGCCAAGCAAGCGGGTTTTTTTGACGGAGAAATTGTCAGTATCGACGTGGTGCAAGGGCGTAAGCTACCAGCCAAAGCTGTGGTTGATGATGAACATCCGCGTCCTTCTTCTACTTTGGACGCGCTACAAAAACTTAAGCCTTTGTTTGAAAATGGGGTCGTTACGGCAGGCAATGCATCTGGTGTTAATGATGGTGCAGCTGCACTGCTGATTGGTTCTGCACAAGCCGAGCAAATACTGGGTATACAGCCGATGGCGCGAATCTTGTCTTCTGCTGCCGCGGGTATTGAGCCACGAATCATGGGTGCTGGCCCGGTAGAGGCGATTCATTTGGCATTAAAACGTGCCAAGCTGAGTTTATCTGATATGGATATTATTGAGATTAATGAAGCATTTGCTTCACAAGTTTTGGCTTGTCTGAAAGGGCTGAATATTGCATTTGATGATCAACGTGTTAATCCGAACGGTGGAGCCATTGCAGTTGGTCATCCGTTGGGTGCATCAGGTGCACGTTTAGCATTAAGTACAGCACGTGAATTGCAGCGCAGTGGAAAAAAATATGCAGTAATTAGCCTGTGCATTGGAGTTGGTCAAGGGCTTGCTATGGTTATTGAACGAGTTTAAGGCTTTCTGCTTATATGTGAAAAAAGTTTTCGGATTTTAACTGATTCGGTTTTAACTAGCCTGATTTTAACTAGCTAGTTTTGAGATTTTACTTACTACGATTAAATCCCTAATGTTGTTCAGTAAGTCTACTGAGCACATTTGGGGTGTTTTAATCTTGGCTTCGCCAAGATAGAAGTAGTTATGTGCTCAAGCCATTATCGGAATTCTTTTACATTGATTAAAAATTTACGCCAAACCGATCATTTCTTTCGATACTAATAAAGTTACTTAAGCTCAGTGTATTTGATTCATATCGAAAGCTGGCAAAGAGATGAAATGATCGAAATCACTAAAACATTTATAGTAAACAAAATTAAAGAATTAATTCATCAATCTGCCGATGTAGGCGTTTAGACAGTATCGTAATAATCAACATATTTGACTGTGCCTTAGCAATTTGAGATAGAAATCTCCAAAAAATTTAAAAGTGATTAATTAAAGAATGAAAGTTCATGCAATAAAATAATAGAACAAGACCAAAGTATAAGAATAAATTCAATGCCATAAGCGCTCTAAGTCTTTTAGAAATTATCTACAACATCGTGTTGAGTAAAAAATTCATCAATATATTCACATATATGAATAAATTCATCAGGTATTGCATGTATTAATTAACTTAATCTAATCTAAAACAACAAGTTATTTTTTATGTGAAAGTTGGCATGAATATTGAGAAGTATCTTGTGATGACTTTTTTCATTAGATATGGAAATTTTTTAAAGGATTGAGCAAATGACTAGTGAAGTAATTGATGTTGTGATTTTAGGTTCAGGTTATGGCGGTTTAGGCATGGGCGCACAACTTAAACGCAACGGTCTACATAATTTTAAAATTTTTGAAAAAGCGTCAGCACTAGGTGGTGTTTGGCGTGACAATATTTATCCAGGTGCTGCCTGTGATACTCAATCTCATATTTATTGCTTCACTTATTTCCCAAATTTGCGTGTCAGCAGTATGTATGCAGGCCAAAGCGAATTGCTGGATTATCTACAGCGCTTGGCAAAACATTTTGATTTAGAACCACATATTCAATATGACGCTGAAATTACTCAAGCAGTGTGGAATTCACAAGAACAGCTGTGGGATTTACAAATTCGTGGGCAAGCACCTGTTAAGGCCAAAGTATTTGTACCAGCATGGGGACAACTAAATAAAGCTGTTACACCACATTTTAAAGGCGCAGAAAAATTCCAAGGTCAAGCCTTCCATTCAGCGGCGTGGGACTATGACATAGACTTAAACGGTAAAAAAGTCGTTAGCATTGGCAATGCGGCCAGTGCAGTACAGTACATTCCAGAAGTCGCTAAAGCGGCAGGACATTTAACAGTATTTCAGCGTAGCGCCAATTGGATTATGCCACGCGGGCAAATTGTATTCACAGATGCCGAATTAGATGAATTTGAAAGTAATCCAGAGACATTTTTTGCCAGCCGTAATGAAATTCATCGTATGCGTGAAGAAGGTTTTGATCGCACACAGCAGGGTACTGCATCTCAGCAAGAAGGTGTGCGTATTGCGTTGGAACACTTACATAGCAGCATACAAGATGAAGAACTGCGTAAAAAGCTTACACCAGATTATGAGTTGGGCTGCAAGCGTATTCTACGCACTGATGATTATTTCCCAGCGCTGAACCGCGACAACGTGTCTTTAGTCACTGATGGTATTGCTGAAATCACTGAAAATGCTGTTATTACCGCTACTGGAGAAGTGATTGAAGCGGATGTAATCATTTATGGTACAGGTTTTGCCAGCCAAAACTTTAATGGTGATTTGGACATTATTGGCAATCAGGGCGAGCGTTTGTCAGATCTTTGGTCAGAGGGCGCAGAAGCATATCTTGGCCTAACTGTACCGTCATTCAACAATATGTTCCTGATTTATGGTCCAAACACCAATTTAAACCACAATTCCATTGTGACGATGCTAGAAATTCAGCATCAATATATTGTAGATGCAACCCAATACATTCTGAATCAACAAACCTCTTTGGATGTTAAAACAGATAAATTCAGCGCATATAATGTTGATATCCAAGCCAAAATGGCAGGTTCTGCATTTTCATCAGACTGCTCAAGTTGGTACAAAAATGCGGCGGGTAAAGTCATCAATAACTGGCCTTTAAATGTAGAAGCATATCGTAGCTATACCCAGTTTAATGCTGAAGATTATGCTTCACCACGCCATGCAGCTGTAGGTGAATTCGCATGAGCCGCATGCTACACCCCGATGCTCAGCCGATTATTGAAGCCTTTTTAAAAAATGGTGGATTGTCATTTGAAAAAATGGGTGAAATTCCAGCGCTGCGAGCAGGTTACGAAACCAATTGCGCCTTGGCGGCGATGCGCGATTTAGAGCATATCCAAACACGTGATATTGAGGCTGAAATTGCAGGTGAACCAGTTCATCTTCGTCTATATGACCGTGAATTGGAACGTAGTGAGGCACGTCCAACTGTGTTGTTTATTCATGGTGGTGGATGGGTAATTGGTAATTTGAACAGCCATGATTCGATTTGTAGAAAACTTGCTGACAGCACGGATGTTCGTGTCATTGCCGTAGATTACCGTTTGGCGCCAGAGCATGCGTTTCCAGTGCCTTACTGCGATTGTGAAAATGCACTCCAGTACATTGTGGCGAATCAGGAAGCATTGAAAGTCAATGTAGAGCGTATGGTGTTTTGCGGTGACAGCGCAGGTGCAAACTTAGCGGCATATCTTGGGCAAAATTTTTATCAAAAATATCAAATTCAGCTGAAAGCACAGGTACTGCTTTATCCAGTGATTGGTTTCTATCCTGAGTCCGCCAGCTATGCAGCCTATACAGAGGGCTTTCCGTTGGTACAAAGCACCATGCATTGGTTCTTCGATCAGCTGACAGAAAGTGAGTCTGCTAAAGCCAAAGTATCGCTGCTTGACCAGCCTTTCGACCCTGCCAATGGCGAAATTTATCTCCTGACACTGGAACATGATCCACTGCGTGATGAGGCCTTGCTTTATCTACAACGTGCAATTCAAAGCGGCATCAGTGTGGAGTATCACCATTTATCTGGTTTGATGCATGGCATTTTTACCTTAGCGGGCAAGTTGCCCGTCGCAGAAGAATATCTAGGACAGATCGGCAAATACATTGCCAATAAAATTTAACAGGGCAGTTTATGACTTTTTCGACATTTAAAAGCGCGAATAAATTAATCACTGGGCAGGATGCACTGGATTATTTGGCACAGGCGCTGCTGAAATTTAATATTCAAAAACCGCTGATTGTCAGTGATCAAGGCGTAGTGAAATCTGGAACGATTCAGCACGTATTGGATCTACTGGATATTGAGTATTCCATTTATGATTCCGTTAAACCAGAGCCAGAGCTAGAACAGGTACAGGATTGCATTGAGTTTTATCATTCGCATCAAAGTGATGCTGTGATTGCTGTCGGTGGCGGCAGTGCATTAGATATTGCCAAATGTGTAGCTGCTTTGGCGGGGCAGGATGGTGAGATCCGTGATTTTGTTGGTACTGATAAAATTCAAGGCCGCAATATTCCGCTCATTGTCATCCCTACGACTTCTGGTACAGGTTCAGAAGTAACCAATATTGCCATTTTGTCAGATACAGCCAATCAAATGAAGCAGGGGATTGTCAGTGATTATCTGTTGCCAGACGTTGCCATTGTTTCGCCGCTAATGTCGGTGAGTTGTCCACCATCTGTGACGGCTGCCAGCGGTGTAGATGCCTTAGTACACGCCATTGAAGCTTATATTTCTGTTAATCATACCGAGATTACAGATGCTCTGGCATTGCAGGCGATTGAGTTGATTGTGGAATATTTGCCACAAGCCTATGCCTTGCCGTCCAACTTAATTGCACGGGAAAAAATGGCAACTGCCAGCCTCATGGCTGGATTGGCCTTTGGTAATGCTGGCGTGGGCGCTGTACATGCTTTGGCTTATCCATTGGGTGGAAAATTCAAAATGGCGCATGGGGTCAGCAATGCTTTGATGTTGCCATATGTACTGGAATGGAATGTGCTCGGCTGTGCAGAACGACTGAGCAAAATCGCAGTCATGTTGAAACTGGCAGAAGACCAACACCATATGGCAAATGCAGAAAAATTGGTGGAATTCCTCCATCGTTTTTGCCAGCAACTGCATATTCCAGCGGGACTCCGTGTTTTCGGTATTTTGGAATCAGATATTCCAGCTTTGGCAGCGGAAGCAATTAAGGTAGAGCGTCTGCTGAAAAATAACCCACGCCAATTAAGCGTGCAGGATATTGAAGCAATTTATCGCGAAGCTTACTGAGCCAAAAGGAAATACCATGAGCATTGATCAGGTCGAAGCCTTTATTAAAGCCAGTAAAGACCCTTTTGCATTACAGTCACGTGAAGGCCGATCCATATTTGAAATTGAACCGATTCGCTCTTTAATTGATGCAATTCAGGACGGCATTTACATCACCGATGCTGATGCGGTCACCATTGCCGTTAACAATGCTTATGAGCGTATTACGGGTTTAAATCGTAGCATCCTCATTGGGCGCTACATGGGGGATCTGGTAGAAGTCGGTTATTTATCGAATTCCGCTTCACTCGAGGTGATAAAGCGTAGGGAAGTGGTAACGCTGGTTCAGACCATTCATGGTTGTCAAAAAATACTGGTGACGGGCAGCCCGATTTTTGATGAGCGTCAACAACTGATGTGCGTGGTGACCAGTGTACGCGATATTACTGAATTGCTACGTGCTAAGCATGCACAGGAACAGCTGGAAAATCTGTTCCGTAGTCAGTCGCAATATCACATTTCGAGTGCAGCCCATGACCTGATCATTTCGCGTGAAACCCGCAAGATTTTTGATTTGGCAAGCAATATTGCCAAATTTGACAGCAAGGTGCTGCTGCGTGGAGAAACGGGCACAGGCAAAAGTAAATTGGCGCGTTATATCCATAGTATTGGCTCAAGAGCAGAACAGGCATTTTTAGAGCTGAATTGTTCAGGTATACCGGACAATTTGCTGGAAATTGAATTGTTCGGCTATGTGCCAGGCGCATTTACTGGTGCATCGACCAAGGGCAAAAAAGGGCTGCTCGAAATTGCTCATCAAGGCACGCTGTTTCTTGATGAAATTGGTGATTTGCCACTGAGTATGCAAGTGAAGTTATTAAAAGTCATTGAAGATCAGCGCTTTTTACCTGTTGGCGCAACCGAATTCAAACAGGTCGATATTCGTATTATCGCAGCCACACATCGGAATTTGGAAGAGATGATCGAACAAGGAGAATTTCGTGAGGATCTATTCTACAGAATCAATGTAGTGGATTTAGAACTGCCACCGTTACGCCAGCGCCGTTCAGAAATTCTGCCATTGGTGCAGCAATATCAAAAAATATTCAATGATAAATACCAAATGAATAAACATTTCAGCCCAGAAGTGATTGAAGTGCTCACACAGCAGTCATGGCCTGGAAATATTCGTCAGCTGGTAAATGTGATTGAACGAATGATGGTCAGCACATCACAGGATGAAATCCAACCTGAAGATTTACCTAAAGAATTTAAACACAATCCGACTTCGAATGTGGAGCAAAACTTAAAAGATCGAGTTTTAGCGTTTGAACGTAATTTAATTTTAGAAGCACTACAGCTGCATGGCTCAACGCGAGCTACAGCAGACGCCTTAGGTGTAGAACAATCCACTTTAGTCAAAAAAATCGCACGATTTAAGCAATAAATACATTAGGAATGAAAAATATGGATATTAGCCAGCTGTCTGTTTTTGAGAACAGATGTTTAATTAATGGTAAATGGGTTTCTTCAGCAGAAACACTTGCAGTGAGTAACCCACTGGATCAGTCGCACATTACTGATGTACCGCTGCTAAGTGAAGATGAAATTGAACAAGCCATTGTTGATACAGATATTGCACAAAAACAATGGAAGAATGTCGCGCCAAATGAGCGAAGTCGTATCCTTAGAAACTGGTTTGATCTGCTGATGCAACATCAGGATGATTTAGCAACCATTATGACCGTCGAGCAGGGTAAGCCTCTAAAAGAAGCCATAGGCGAAATTGCTTATGCTGCCAGCTACATTGAATGGTTTAGTGAAGAAGCCAAACGTAGCTACGGCGATATCATTCCTTCTGCAGCCAGCAGCGAAATTTTGGTCTTTAAAGAAGCCATTGGTGTATGCGCAGCCATTACGCCATGGAATTTCCCAGCAGCTATGATTACCCGTAAAGTTGCGCCAGCCTTAGCTGCGGGTTGCTGCATTATCGTCAAACCAGCTTCTGAAACACCACTTACAGCACTGGCAATTGCCAAATTAGCAGTGCAGGCGGGTATTCCAAGTGGTGTTTTCAATGTGGTTACAGGCTCGTCAACCAAAATTGGTCAGATTTTCACGGCTCATCCGTTAATTAAAAAACTAAGTTTTACGGGTTCAACCGAAATTGGCGCAAAGCTGATGGCACAAAGCGCACCGACAGTGAAGAAACTATCTTTAGAACTGGGCGGCAATGCACCAGTATTGGTCTTTAATTCAGCCCAGTTGGATCAGGCGGTACAGGGTGTGATGGACACCAAGTTCCGTAATGCGGGTCAGACCTGTGTATGTGCCAACCGTATTTATGTGCAAAGCGCGATTTATGAGGAATTTGTCGAAAAACTCAAAGTCAAAGTTGAAGCATTGAAACTGGGTAATGGCCTAGATGTAGAAACTGATATTGGCCCATTAATCAACCGTAAAGCAGTGAAAAAAGTTGAAGAACATATTGCTGATGCTCTGGACAAAGGTGCCTCACTGGTTGTTGGTAAAGCCGAGAATTTGGAAGGCAATTGGTGCGTCCCAACATTGGTAAAAGATGTGACACAAGACATGCTGTGTGCCAAAGAAGAAACCTTTGGGCCATTTGCACCAATCTTTAAATTCGAGACAGAAGCGGAAGTCTTGGCGATGTCAAATGATACGGAATTTGGTTTGGCCTCATATGTCTTTACTCAAGATTTGAATCAATTTATCCGTGTGGCACGCGGACTGGAATACGGCATGGTAGGAATTAATACCGGTCTAATTTCTAATGCTGCTGCACCATTTGGTGGGGTGAAATCTTCTGGCATTGGCCGTGAGGGTTCGAAATATGGCATGGATGAATATTTGGAAATGAAATATGTCTGTTTAGGCAATATCAACTAAGTAAAACATTAGATTAATTTTATTTTAATAATAGGAAGTTCACATGGAAGCAGTGAATCAAGCAGCAATCGAAGTTGAGTCTGCAGATAAATCGTCAATTAAAAAAGTTGTCGGCGCGGCAATGGCAGGCACGATTGCAGAATGGTATGAATTTTTTATTTACGGCATTGCCAGTACTTTGGTTTTTTCCAAATTGTTTTTTCCAACTATGGGGGATGGCAGTGTACTGATGGGCATTATTGCTGCCTTTGCAACCTATGCCGTTGGTTTTATTGCACGTCCACTTGGCGGTTTAGTTTTTGGTCATTATGGTGATAAATACGGTCGTAAAAAACTACTGCAAATCAGTTTGATTATGGTCGGTTTTGCCACTTTTGCCATGGGCTGTATTCCTTCTTATGCCAGTATTGGTTATGCAGCGCCAGCCATTTTGGTTTTGCTACGCTTTATTCAAGGTTTTGCGGTGGGTGGTGAATGGGGCGGTGCAATGCTGTTGGTTGGTGAGCATAGCCCAGAGCACCAGCGTGGCTTTTGGACCAGCTTTCCACAAGCAGCAGCTTGTGCAGGAAATGTCTTAGCGAGTTTGGTACTTTTGGGGTTGTCTTATACGTTGCTACAGGAAGACTTTTTAGCTTGGGGCTGGCGTATTGCGTTCTGGCTGTCTGCAATTATCGTCTTTATTGGCTATTACATTCGTAAAAATGTTGAAGAATCCGATGTTTTTAAAGCGCAAATTGAACGTCAAGAGCAAGAGCAAAAAGTCTCTGCGGGTTTAAAGGAAGTACTGGTACAATACCCGCGTCAAGCACTGTTTGGCATGTTGATGCGAGTTGGTGAAAACTCGACCTATTATATTATTGTGGTGTTCTCCATTGCTTATCTTTCAATTCAGCTGAAATTTGATTACACCACAATTTTATTCTTACTGCTTTGTGCCAACGCGTTCCAATTCTTTGCCATGATTTTTTCAGGCTTTATTTCTGACAAAATTGGCCGTAAACGTACCATGTATATTGGCTATACAGGTCTTGTAATTTGGTTGCCGTTTTATTTTACAGGATTGAATACTGGTGCATTTTTGACAGTTCTAATTTCAATGTGTGTTGGTCTGTATTTCCAAGCCATGTGTTATGCAGGTCAAGGTGCAGTCTTAGCAGAGATTTTCCCAACGCGTATGCGTTATTCAGGTTCATCGTTCTGTTATCAAATCAGTTCGATTTTAGCGGGATCTATTGCACCGATGATTGCAACCTTGCTGTGGAAAACTTATGACTCAACCACACCCATTACGATTTACATTTTTGGGGTGATTGTACTGTCTGTCTTCGCAATTTTCATGTTGAAGGAAACACGTGGCCGTTCATTGCATGATGTTGATCATGAGGATCGCACACAGTTTTCATAAGGAATGAACTATCCAGCATTGGCGTAAATATCGCTGATGCTGGCAGTGTCTGAGCTATACGTGACAATGCACACGTTGAACCTGATTAAAAAGTTGAATGGAAGATAAAATATGAAAGGACTACAAAATAAAACGGTTGTTTTAACTGGCGCACTGGGGGGAATCGCCCGTGCGGTTATACACGCCTTTGATCACTATGATGTCAATTTTATCTTAATGGATGTAGTTCCAGAAGACCGTGAATTTTTAGACAGTTTAAAAAGTCGTGCACATTATTTTCAGGCAGATATTGCATCTCCTGATGTCATGGATGCTGTGACTGAACAAGCACTGCAGCTGTACCCACAGGTTGATTTTATTATTCATGCCGCTGGCCTGTATAAGCATATTGAACTTTCAGATTTAAGCTTCGAACATTGGAATCATCAGATTAATATTAATTTGAATGCCAATTACTATCTAATCAAAAGCTTTTTGCCAGCCCTATCTGAGCAGAGTGCTATTGTCAATATTTCTTCCATTGCAGGTCATCAGGGCAGTATTGCCCATACCGCTTATGCAACTGCTAAGGGTGGCGTTATTGCACTGACCAAAAGTCTTGCTATTGAGTTAGCACCACGTACACGAGTGAATACGGTTTCCCCTGGACTGATAGATACTGCAATGATGCAGGGGATGAGTGATGAAAAACGCCAAGGGATGATTCAGACCACGCCGCTGAAACGCTTAGGCCAGCCTGAAGAAATTGCTGAGGTCATCACTTTCCTTTGTAGCAGTAGCGCATCCTATATTACGGGTGAAAATATTCATGTGAATGGAGGGCTGTATCGTGACTGAGTTGAGTCTATCTGAAGTCAGTCGTCCTATTTCTTGGGGCGAAATGGATTTATTTGGCCATCTGAACAATGTGCATTATTTTCGTTATCTAGAAGATGCACGAATTGCATTTTTAAATCATCTGCAATTTTTTGAAAATGATCTATACAGCGTGATTTTGAAAAATGAATGCGAATACCGCCGTCCAGTCGTCTATCCCGATCATTTAATTACACACTCATACGTCACGCATGTGGGTAACACCAGTTTTACGATGCTGTATGAAGTCTTCAGCGAGCAGCAGGAGACGCTCGTCGCCATCGGTAAAAGTGTAATTGTGATTGTGGATCCAGTCAGTTTTGAAAAGAAATCTATTCCTACAGAAATGCGTGAAAAACTAATAGAATATATGCAGGAGTTTCAGCCACATGGACAATAAATCAAAGATAACTCAACGTGTGGCAATGATCAGCGGCGCTGCTTCAGGCATTGGCAAAGCAGCAGCATGCGCTATGGCAGAACAGTCTTGTCGTCTATGTCTCTTGGATTTAAATGCACAAGCCCTTGAGGAGTTGAAAGCGCAGCTACAGGATAAAACCGAAATTATTAGCTTCTGCGGCGATGTTACCGATGCGAAGTTTATTCAGTCTGCCGTCAGCGTAATTGAACAACAGTTTGGCCGTTTGGACTATGTACTGAACAATGCAGGTATGACTTCAGCAGCCAAAGGCATTGCGGATATTGAGTTTGAAGAGTGGCATCGTGTAATGAATGTCAATGTGAACAGTATTTATTATTGCCTGCATTACCAGATTCCACTGATGCTGAAATCCGGAGGTGGTTCTATTGTCAATACATCTTCTATGCTAGGAGTGATCGGTACTAAAAATCGCTCCGCTTATGTGACCAGTAAACATGCGGTGACAGGTATGACCAAAGCGGCTGCACTGGATTACGCTGCTGACAATATTCGTGTTAACTCAGTGCATCCTGGTTATATTGAAACACCGCTAATCGCGCATATTGACAGTGAAATGTTGGCTGCCAAACACCCAGTAGGGCGTTTGGGTACAGCTGAAGAAGTAGCAGCCTTAGTGAAATTTTTATGGTCGGATGAAGCTAAATTTATTACGGGCTCACAGTATGTGATCGATGGTGGTTATTCTATTCAGTGATGTGCGGTAAAATAGAACTCTTTCATAAATCTTAGATTCTCAAATGAAGTGCAACAGAGATTAAATTATTGGAAAGAAGCAAGATAAGCTAGCATTTTGCTTCCGACCGACCAAAGTCAAAGTTGCATTATGGACTATACTCATCTTACCCAAGAGGAAAGATATCAGATTTCTACATTGTTACGTGAAGGATTTTCTAAACGTTACATTGCTTGGAGACTGAATCGTTCACCTTCCACTATTTCTAGAGAAATCAATCGTAATCGAGCGAGAAATGGTTACTTCGCTAAACTCGCTTTAAGACGCCATTGCTCCAAACCCAAAAGAATCTCTGATGAAATATGGGCACATGTCATTTTTTATCTTGAACTTCAATGGAGTCCTGAACAAATTACTTCTCGTGTTTCAGTCAGCCTGCATTCAATTTATCGTTTAATACGACAGGATAAAAATAAGGACGGTACTCTCTTTCATCATCTACGTTTCGGAAATCAAAGAAAGAGGAAATACGGCTATCCTGAAACTCGTGGTCAGCTGGCTAATCGTAAAAGCATTCATGATAGACCGATTGAGATTGAACAGCGTCATCGTTTCGGTGATTTAGAGATAGATACGATTGTGGGTAAGAATCATCAGCAATCATTGGTCTCGATTGTAGATCGCAAGACAGGTTATTTGTGGTTGAAGAAGTGTAGCTCACGCAAAGCAGAGGAAGTTTGCCAAACAACGATCAGTTTACTTGAGCCGATCAAAGATCAGCTCAAAACGATTACCGCAGATAATGGTAAGGAGTTCAGTCTGCATGAATATGCAGCTCAAGCATTAGAAATAGATTGGTACTTCGCAGATCCTTATAGCGTTTGGCAGCGAGGTACAAATGAAAATACCAATGGCTTAGTCAGACAATACATTAGTAAAGGAAGTGACTTAAATCAGTATAGAGATGAATACATTTCAGAAATCACTGACCGTATCAATCATCGTCAAAGAAAAAGACTCGGCTTTAAAAGTCCGAGTCAGGTATTATGGCAACAACATGGTGTTGCACTTCAAATGCTAATCTAAGTCATAAAATAATTGATTAATACGAACTTTTTTCAACTTTAAACGTTGTGTTAGTGTATTTAAACCGCACCCAATATTCTGGACCAATCAAACTGTATTTTAAAGTGGTAAGTCGCATACTAATATAATTCTGATTTGTATCGTAAAAATTGGATTCTAGTCCATAAACTAAAGGTTCTACCCCTGAGTTCATGCAGGCAATATCACTCCACTCAACACGGTTTTTGCCTTCCTGAAATACAAAAGGTTCAACATCGTTATAGAGCTGAGATTCACTAAATGGGGTGAAATCTGTATCTTCTCGTGCTACAAAAAAGATAAGTCGAATACTTTTAACCCCCCGAATAGTCGTTTCCTGTTTCGACAAAATACCTACAGTTTGGTTTTCAGTATTGTTTGCCCAGACCGCTTCGATAATTTTACTTGAAGTCTTCTGCAAGATGTCATCAACAGTGACTGGAGCAAATGTTCTAGGGTTCATTGAAAAATCATCAACACTCAAAAATTCAGCTGAAATGAGTAATGATTGCACCTGAAACATTGAATTGTTATGCAAGGCTGCTTCTTCAAAACGATTATAAGCTTTCCTAGAATTAATGAATGACGTATCCCACTGATTCTTCAAACTCACAAAATCTCGTGTTTTAGACCTCACTTTCAAGTCCTGACAGAACCCATCTACAGCTGCCTCAAACTGCTGATAGAATTTAAGTGGAAAGTCAAGGAGTCTATGCTTATACAGTAAATCAACCATCAGCTTGATCTCTGGTTTGATGATCACATCTGAAAATTTACCCGTCAGAAAAGGATTCATCGGAATATCCAGAATAATCTTGAGTAAATTAACACCTTTGGGCGTTAGATAGACATGTGGCACCAGACAGTCATAAGTTGGTTGTTTAGAGATAATTTTAAAAGTCTTATTTTCAGCAATCATACAATATAGCTTCAGGTAATCATCCAAGCCAACAGGAGGGCGATTATTGGGTATATAGCCAATAAAAGGCTGAATATACGCTTGAGTAATATGGTGAGTACTGAGGAGCGATGCAAATGATTCATTAGGCTGTAATCTAATCATGCTTCATCTCCAGTTACTGAATTAAGATCTAAGGGTTTTGATCTTGGGCGACCACGAGTCTGTGGTTGTAAAGGTTGACTAATCTGGAAGCGACGTCCATTTTTCATATTGGTGAAAATGAATAACTGGCTGGTTTTACAGAGATAATCAAAACCATCTTCAAGCCACTTTCTTTTTTCCGACTGGTTGTATTCAATCGTACCTAAATAACAATTTTCGTAAGTATGCTTACGCTTATTACAGATGTAAGCATAACCTTGATCATTGGTCACTTTCTTCCACAACTGTTCAATGCCTTCTGCCAAGCTAATGTCTTCCTGATTCTTATTTCCATTGAAAAACCAGAATGTATGTAGATGGAATCCACGTCTTGGCGTATATTCAAAACGAAAAATATATCCGATGGCTTGTTTTAATACAGGATTATGCCGTTTGTTTTCTAGTAGTTGTTCGACGCGCTTTTTAAACGCATCAAAATCATTTTTAGACAAACAATCTTCAGCTGTGAAACAATTTTGCAGTAACGTTTCAGATTTGTTTTTGAAATATAAATCGAGCCTTACAACGACTACACGCGAATAACGCTCAATTAAAGAATTGAACATTTTAATCATTCGAGATTTATTGTTTTTTAGATTCTTCCGCTCATCATAAACTTTGCGCCTAATGTCGGGACGTCGGAAAAATGACCCAATTAAGCCACTAAACTTATTGACTGCATTAATGTACGGGAGCAAATTCTCCTTCAGACTGGAAGGTGGAGGTGTACTATTCCTCAAGAGCTCTAATTCATCTTCTGACATCTGGCTTAGCGCATCATCAAATGCCTGAATATCAAGACCGTTGATAATGTCTGAATGCGAAGAATAGTTTATTAGTTCTTCAATATCAGAAGGTAAATTACTCATGTGAGCAGGGTACTTGGTAGAAAAGGTATAGCGGCTATTCGATAGTTTTTTTGCTCCAACTATGACTTCAGGGAAGTTATGCTTTTTGAACTGTTTGACGAGTTTAGCTTTCCCTATAGCAGGGGCTAGGATGTTATCCAGTGAATTCACGACAAAGGTGGTTTTGTCACCATCGTTGACTGGAGTAGTTTGCAGTTCGGTTTCAAATTGCTGGAGCCATTGTTCATGAGTCCCCATGTATCGGCCAGCATTTGCATATAAAATATTCATGTTTATTACGCTTCAATAAAAGTTAAAAGCGCAACTGTGATCAGTATTCTAAGTGTGGACATCCACTGGATACTGTTTAGAGCAGTATCCATGATTGGATCCAAGTTGGTTAAGCTAACTTAGGATGAACTTGAGTCATATCTACTACACCAGTACGTCTATACGCCAACATCCTATAGGGTTATATCAGTATTGATGTATTTGGATACTTTAAAACTATTGATCATCTATTAATACATAGAATGTTATATGATTAATAGATATAGATTAATAGTAAATATATAAGACCGTAATTCATTGAAAATTAAAATGATAGCCTAACCATACTTATAATTTCAGAATGCATTGCACAGCTGCATTATGTTTTGAATTTACAGGTACAGAATTAGCTCACCGAATCGGCTTGATCGCGGTATGAAATTTTACTTTTAATCCAAGCTTCAACTTCATAGAGTAACCACCGTGAAGCATTATTTAACTTCACTGGTTTAGGGAAGTCCGGATCATAGCGTTTAGACCGCCGGTTTAGTCGGTCATAAATGGATGACCGAGATAAACCTATCAGGTTAATCAGCTCAGGTAGACGCAGCATTTGAATTGTGTTTTGGATAGTAGACATTTAGATTTCCTTCTATAGCGTTGGTTCAATCTGGAAGGCGTTGAACCAATCAATAGAAAGTACATAAATGGAATTACACTTTATGCAGGAAGTGCGTGGAGCCTATAATTTCTTAATGTCAAAGCGATGAACTTAATCATTTAGAAGGTCTTTCAAAGACTGATAAATTTTTTTATTGTCTTTAAGCATCCTCTCAGTATCGCCAATAAATTTTCTTTTCGGCTGAGTTGTGGGATGCTCCTGATTCTGGAAACCTTTCTGCTTTTTAGCAGATTTATTTCGGGTGGCTTTTGTTTTAAGTTCAGCTAGAGCATTTGTGTCATGGATAGATGCAGTAGGAGTAAATAAGTACGGGTCATAAACAGACTCACTGCTTATAATTCCTGTTGACGCATTTGTCAGATTTCGCACAATGTGCTTTTGCAGTTGCACTTTAAAATCAAGCTGTTGCTGTTTTTTCTCCTGTTTGTCTTCTAATATTTGTATTATTTGAGGTGTAAATTTAGTTTTAATCTTAGAAATAATTTTAACCTGTTGTTTTCTGTTTAATATCTTTGTCTGATATTTTTTAAAGTTAGTCCGTAAAAGTTTGTCAATATTTCCTTGTTGCTTTGTATATATTTTTTCTTTTTGATCATACATTTGCATTAAAATCTCACGTACATATGCTGTCGCTTTTTTGTCTAGATACTCCGTAAGTTTTTCAAGTAATACTATTTTTTTTGGTTTTAGTGCGCGAATCTTTGAGTTCAACTTACGTATAGCAAACTTATTTTTAAATGGACCAATGAGTTGAAATGAAAGAGCAGATATTTCCTTTAGCGTATTCTGATCCTGTCTTGAAAAATTTAACTCATTCCAAAGTAATACATGGTCATATTCGAATTTCTTGATAAATTCTTCAACAAAGTCGATATAAGCTTTTTCTTTGATATCATAAGGTTCTTGTGAAAGATAGCTGATTTGAATTTTATCGATCGTGTTTTGAAAGCTTTCAGGTAATAATTCGATTACGTAAGAATCACGATGCTTTGAATATTGCTGGAGTAAGCTTTTATAAATAATTTTTGCTTGCGTATGATTTTTAGTTTCGATGGCGGAACGATAGGTTTTTATGTCTGAAATGATTTCATGATAATGTATAGGTAAATATTCAAAATCCAGTTTCTCAGCTATATCATCACCTTTTTTACAAAGCACTTTATCTTTATGTTTACAAATCTCACAAGGAAATTCATCATTATCTTTTGAACAAGAAATAGTTTTTTTGACAGTATCCCTACATAACCTTTTTACTCGATTTTCATCTGATTCTTTAAACATACCCTGATCATGCAATATGTAGATTACTGTTTTAAGAATTTTGTCATGAATAGGTTTGAAGAAGTTTAAAGGTGTAGCAGCTTGAACTTGATAAAAAGATTGGCAGAGTAAACTTTTATCAAATATCGTATAATTGAGTTTGACTAAGTTTAGATGATCTAGTTTTATTTGATTATGTATCTTTGAGCGGAATTCTAAACGAGAATAAATTTTTTTAAATATGTACTGTTCCAAATCATTTATAATTTTGATTTGGTCATCAAAAGAGAGATTGTCAGAACATTCTTCTACGGTGTCCATTATTTCCTTATACTCAATATTTTGATTGAACATTATTGTAAATTTTAGTGTTTATGCCCAGATCCAAAGTGTACATACTTATGCGTTATTTCAGTACGGAGTTTTGGGTAATTATTAAGTTGACAAAAATAACTAATGATGCGAAAAGGTTTTTTTAGTTAACAGATGTTCACACATGCCTAGAATTGTTTCTGTACCACTTAGTTTAGAACAGCGAGAACGACTCATTTTTCTGGTCAAGCATGCAAAACATTGGCGTGAAAGGCAACGTGCCCAAACTATTCTCTGGCTTTCCGAAGGTAAAAGTGTTGCGGAAGTTGCCACTCTACAAGAACGTATCCCAGAAACCATAAGGCTACAACGCCGACGTTGGGAATTGTATGAGTTTGAATCGATTAAAGAAGGTCATCGCTCAGGTCGACCCAATACATTGATCTCAGACTATCAGGCGAAAATCCTAGATTGGGTCAATACAAGTCCACTCAATGCAGAACAAATCCGAGTCAAACTACATGAAGAATACGAAGTGTCCGTGTCTGTTGAAACCATTCGTAAGTTTTTACGTGATTCAGGTATGGTCTTCAAGCGTACCCGTCATAGCTTGAAAAAAAAGAGATCCGATTGCATTTGAACAAGCAACACAGCAGATTGAAGAATTACGAGAGCAAGCGGCACGTGGTGAAATTATATTAGGTTATGTTGATGAAACAGGATTTTCATCTACACCTGATAACCGCTATGCGTGGACAAAGATAGGTGATGTTCATGCGGTTGATGCAATAAGATTAAAACGAGTTAATGTCATGGGGTGTTTGCTTTCAACGGGGAAACTGGTGACTAGTTGTTTACAAGAGTCAGTGACAAGCACTTGGTTTTATGCCTATTTAACTGGAATAGCTCAACAAGTAAAACAGACGTATAACCTTCCATTGGTTCTTATTGTTGATAATGCCTCGATTCATAGAAGTAAAAAGATGGCTGATTACAGAGAGCTACTTAAAACTAACTTTTCGACGAATCTGTATTTTATTCCAGCTTATAGCCCTGAGTTAAATCGAATCGAGATGGTATGGAAGCAGATGAAATATTATTGGCGAGATTTTCAAGTCATGACAGCTGACAAAATAGAGCAATGGGTGGAGAAAGTATCAAACCAATTCGGAAAAGAATACATGTTTACTTTTTAATGACAACTTAACTATATTATCAATATATACGAAGCGAATATTCTGTAAATACACAAGAAGTGAGTTGTGGTTGAATGGGCAATTTTATTGTATGATTTTTCAATAAATACTATTAGTAATTTACAACAAAACTAAGCCCAATCAGTCATCAAACTCTTACGTTTTTCAAGATAAGCCTCACGTAAGTAAGTTGCTTTGACTTCTTCTAGCTGCTTATGTGCAAGTACGTGCTCACAGACTTCACGAGGGTACTCTGTTTTTCTCTGCTAACCAGCCACGAAGTGTAGGCCGAAAACCATGTGTTGTAATAACACGATTTTGCTTTGGATCAAGATAACCTAAGCCATTTTCTTTTAGCTTTTGTCCAAGCATGTTCTAGATCACAGTCATCAATAACATATCAGAAAGGGTTTAACTAGAAACACAGGCTATTTTGATTGCGAGCGAATTCAAAAATAAGTAAACTTTATAATTGTAACAATATATTTTTATTGATTATTTGCTCTTGTTTTAAATAGTTTCTACTATCATCATGGAACTTATTTCAATAAATCTAACAGGTTAAATATGGGGCTAGTAAGAGTTGATACTGGAAATGATAAGTCAAAAGATCAGATAATTTCATCGTGGAAATCAACCCTTGCTATTTATGAAACAGCCTTAAGGCTACCTCAAAAGTCAGCATTGCTTAAATGTTTAGACTATGATTTAAATGATGAGGAAGAACCTGTAATAATTAATATGCCTACAGGGACAGGAAAAACGGGTGTCATTGCATCATTGTTATTTAAAGCAATATTTAAGAGAACGCTAATCGTTGTTCCATCCGACTCTTTACGGAAGCAAATAAGTGATGATCTAATCGATTTTAAAAAATATATTGCTTGGGGGGTTCTTCCTGAAAATAGTGAACAACCTATTATTTCTAGGTTAGAACCAAAAGATATTGATAAAATTGTTGAACATGATTTAGAAGAACAGTTTATTGTCGTTGCAACATCGCAAATTTTTAATTCATTCCAAGATGAAAATTTGAAGGTTTTTTTAAATCAGTTTGATAGGTTGATCTTTGATGAGGCTCATCATAGTGAAGCTCCAACATGGAAAAAACTTCGTGATAATTTCACCCAAAGAAAAAAGAAGATATTTCAATTTACCGCAACCCCTTACAGAGGAGATGGTAAAAAATTAGAAGGAAAACTCATATATCAATATTCAATAGCAAAAGCTTTTGATGAAGGTATTTTTGAGAAAATTCAATTTGAAGCTGTCAATGAATATTATGACGAGAAATCCGATGGCGTTGTTGCAAGGAAAGCATTGGAAGTATTACAGAAAGATATTCTGGCAGGGCTAGAGCATGTTCTTATGGTTAAAACTTCTACTATTAAGCATGCAAAAGAATTAAAAAAATTATATACCTCTCTAATAAAAGAATATTTCCCTGAAAAAATGGAAGTTTTATTAGCAACCAGCAAAGATGGAATAAATGAAGAAGATAAAAGTAAATTAAAGGAAGGAAAAACACAAATAGTGGTTTGTGTTGATATGTTTGGAGAAGGGTATGATTTACCTAATTTAAAAATATTAGCTTTACATAAAAAATGTAAGAGCTTGCCAATATTTATGCAATTAGTGGGTCGTTTCACAAGGGTTAATAGAACAAAAAAACTAGGTCAAGCAACAATCATCTCAAATGTTGTTGCAGATGATATTGGAGAGCAATTTCAAGAGCTTTATCAGGCTGATGCAGATTGGAACCTATTGATTGGGAGTTTAAGTAAAGAAAAAATGACAGAAGAATTTTTTAGTTCTTCAATTGATGGTGAATATAATCATGAATTGATAAGAAAATTGTTCTCATCAAATTCATTTTATATTAAAAATAGCGCAACAATTTATAAAGAAATTGATGATGATATTAACGAGATATTTGAAAAAACTAATCTTAAAAAATATTTTAATAAGTTGTCGGATAATTATATTTCTGCAATTTTTAGGGAAGAAAATTTAGGAATTATCTTATCAAGAAAGAAAGTTACCCCTATGTGGGTGTCTAGTGATGAGTTACAATTTGATTTGTTCGATATATTCATATTTCTGAGAAAAGGTACTGACTTATTTATTCATGGAAGTAATAAGGATTTAGTCCAGAATTTAGCAAAAGAGTTAGGCTATATTAATTTTAGTTTTCCTGAGTTATTTCGAATGTTTTATGATCTAGAACGTTCAGCGTTTGCAAATTTAGGTATGTTATCAACATCTAGAAATATAAGATTTAGAATGTTTACTGGTACAGATGTCTACAAAGAATTAACACAGCAAGATTTAAATAATAATGCATTATCAAATTTTTTTGGCCATGGTTACATTGACGGTAAGAAAGCTAGCTTGGGGTGCTCTAGGAAGGGTATCACATGGTCAATGTCTAGTGCTAACATTTATCAATGGGTCAAATGGTGTGAATCGTTATATGACAAAATTCATAATGAAAATATTCCTATTGATTCATTTGTTAATAATATGCTTGAGCCATTTAGTGTTGAAAACTTAGCTAATTTTAAAATTCTCACCATCTCACCTGTAGATTTAATTTCTAAGGCTGTTAATTTAATACGGATTAGAGGAGAGTTGGGCTTAAAAACATTAAATTTTAGCTTTTATGAGGTTTTAAATGTTAAACAAGCTGAAGAGATAATAAGTTTTTCGATAAAAATTTATTTTGAAGATGATTATTTTTGTACACTTGATTATATCTATGATTTAACTCATGGTTTTATTTTAGTTTCCGAGTCTTATAATGGAATAAAACTTAATTGTGAGTTAGATTTTATTAAGGAACTTCCAAAAAAACTTGGGCTTGTTGCTTGGACTTCAGGTTTTGAAGTAATTAGTTTAAATGAAAAAATTGGTTATAAGAATAAATATTCTTACACATTAGTAAAAGATAATGTAACTGAGTTGGACTGGAATGGGGTGGAGATAAATAAAGAGAGTTGGAAGTTTGGGGCAGTGAAAAACTCTGTTCAGGGTAAAATAATTGATGTACTTCAATCTCAAGAAAATAAGCCGAACATATTGTTCTATGACGATGGTAGTAATGAACTTGCAGATTTAGTTGGATTTTGGATTGATGAAGAACAGCAAAAAGTATGTATGCGTTTATATCATTGTAAATATGCTATAGGTACAAAATCTTCTATTGGAGCTGTGAATGAGCTGGTTCAGCAAACCCTTTCAACTTGTGATAAATTATCTGATGCAGTAAAAGCATTAAAACAATTAAAGATTAGAGAGAATAATACTTATAAAAAGACTAAAAATAGTAGATTCATATTAGGTGAAATGTCAGATTTAGATGCTTTGATTAAAAAGTATAGAACTTATGACGTTACTATAGAAATAGTATTAGTTCAGCCGAGCCTAGATTATTCTGAACTGAATTCTCGTGTTGAATCAGTGTTGGGGCAGTTGGCATGTATTATTAAACAGACCTTGAATGCTGAAACTTATTATATTATTAAATAAGTATAATCTCTATCAGACTTGATGAGGGAAAAAATATATTAATGCTTCTGCCATTTAAGGCGGAAGCATAGATTTTATGCTATTAATTTTTGTGCATTACAAAACTCAGCCCAGTCAGCCATTAATCCTTTACGTTTTTCCAGATAAGCCCCACGTAAATAAGCTGCTTCGACTTCATCAGGTAGCTTATGTGCCAATACGTGCTCACAAACTTCTCTAGGGTAATCTGTTTTGTCTGCTGACCAGTCCCGGAAAGTAGACCGAAAACCATGTGTTGTAATTACTCGATTTTGTTTTGGATCAATATAGCCTAAGCCATTTTCTTTAAACTTCTGTTCATGCATACGTTTGATCAGAGTGGTCAATGACATGTCAGAAAGCATTGCACCATTTCGTGGAGCAGGAAAAATGTAATCTTGCTGTTGAGTAAATTCTTGAACAGACTTAAGTAAACGGATAGCTTGTTGGGATAGCGGAACACGATGTTCTTTTTCAGCTTTCATACGTTCTTTAGGGATAGTCCAGACTTTATTTTTAAAATCAATTTCCTGCCATTTAGCTCCAAAAATCTCACCAGAACGGCAAGCCGTTAAAATTGCAAATTCCAGAGCTTTCGGTGAAATTCCTTTTTTCTGTCTCAAGTGCTGAATAAACTCAGCAACTTGTTCATAAGGTAATGATGGGTGAGGGCGCGATTCCTGCTTTAAGTTGCCTAAGATTGGCTCAAGATTGCCTTTCCATTCAGCAGGGTTGTCACCCACAAAATATCCCATAGCTTTGGCATAATCAAAAATGGTTTCAATACGGCCACGAATACGCTTGGCGGTCTCATTTTTTTTAATCCAGATAGGTCTAAGAACTTCGGCAATATCAACTTTAGTAATTGTGCCAATACTAATATCGCCAAGAGTAGGATAGATATAAGTTTCTAATGTAGATGTCCACTGTCCAATATGCTTTTCATTTTTAAGTTCACGAGTTTTATTGGCAATAACGACTTTTGCACACTCAAGGAATGTTTTATCACGAAGCTTCTGAATATTAAGCTTGTTGAGCTGTTCCTGTTTATGTGCAATTGGATCAATACCGCTTCGTATTTGTAACCTTAATTCTGTTGCCTTGGCACGCGCTTCAGCTAATGAAACTTCAGGGTAAGGGCCAATACCAATATCACGTCGATGGGGCTTTAATTTTCCATCTTTATCCAGACGTTTGCCAACAACAGCGCGTAAAATCCAGACACGAGAATTGCCTTCTACATTCAAGCAAAGACCATCAACGCCCCCTACAGAATGTCGCCCAGTCTTCTTAATTTTTGCTACACTGAGTGCAGATAGCTCTTTAGATTTCTTTGGCATGTCTTGATTTACCCCACAACCTACCCCTCATAAAATACTGGAAATGGTAGGATTAGGCAAGATGGCTTAGGATAATAAAAATATTAAATAATTGAAAAATATATGTTTATAATATTGTCCGGGATTGTTTAGGACTACTGTTAGACGGACACCGCTTCCGCCAAATTTTAAAAACCCCAATCGAAAGATTGGGGTTTTTTTATTGCTGATGAATTTTACAGAATGATTTAAAATAAACGGATCTTAAAGAGGTTCGATATTTAAAAAGTCGATAATTTATAAACAGATATTCTTCAATCGCATACTTCAATCTTAATCAGAGCCAGAGCAATTCTTTCCACATGCTGATAAGCAGGTTGCTCTAATTCTTCACCAAAAATATCCGGATCAATTTCCTCATAAGACCAGTGAATATTTTGATGCTGCTGCATCAGGTCTTGCAGATACTGTAAAAATCGATTGCCATTTCGTGTGATGGTAGCGCCGGTATATAAAAATAAACGGCCGCCTGAATTTAGCCTTTGCAGGCCTTGTTTTATAATTTTAAAAGATAATTCATTGCCATCGAGCTCATTACCCCCGTGTCGATATTGCCGTTGCTCAGGATCAATTAAATAAGGTGGATTGGCAAAAATCAGGTCAAACTGACCTTCAAGATTGGAAAATAAATTGCTCTGTACAGGAGAGATTGAAGCAAAACCCGAAAAATCAATGTTGAGCTGACTATAGAGCAAGGCTTTGGGGTTTAGATCTGCTACAAAGATTTCCTCATGATCCGGAAAGTATTTGGCGATACTGATGGCAGCAGCAGAGGTGCCACAGCATATTTCAGCAGCCCGTTTGAAAGGGCGAGGTTCGGTGGCTAGATATTGCTTGAGATGATAGACAAAGCGATAAGTATCGGGACCAAAAAAAACAGCATCCTGTTGTGTGGTCGGAAAGGAAGAGTGAATAAAGAGTTCACCTTCCAGTGAAGCGACTCTGACCAGACTGGTGTATTGCTCATCCTGAACCTGTAGAAGTTGCTGTTTTGCCAGCAAGGAAAAAAGAACCGGATCAAGATCGGTTTTGCTAAATTCCAGATTCCAGCCAAATATATCCTGCAGGGTTATTTCCTGATTTTTCTCGTTTCTTTTACGATCTAAAATCCGTTGATGCGACAACGGGGTAATGGCTGTGAACTGATAGTTTTGTTGTTTTAAAAACGCTAGTAAAAAATGCAGAGCATGTTGCTGGTGATTCTGAATTTCTAAAATCTGGTTCATAAGCGTTGCTCTTTGGTTTATTTAAAATCAATACAAAGCTGGATAGACGTTGAATCCCATATAAGACCATGACCAGATCAGCCATTCGCGATGCGTTCATTCAATAGAAATGAATCAGCTTCATCTTCGCCTGAAATGCCAGAATTTTAAGTAAAAAACTGATGTGAATTGGTGTAATTTTTATAGCTGTTTTTAAAAAAATTATCTTCTGATAAAGCTTCTGTCTGCTTTTATTCTCGATTCATAAAAAATGGCTATTCATCAAAGTGATTAATAGCCATGATGGGTGAGAGCCTTAAAACTTAGTGAGGCACTTCTGGTAAATCAAACCAGATCACTTGCGCATCATCGATGGCTTGAATCGCTGAGTCATCCAGAAAAGCAATTGCACCACCCGCCTCAACTCTATGTTCTGCAATCTGCACAGTGCCAGAAACTACATGAATATAATTGATCTGCTGGGTGGCCTGCACTTGCAAACTTTGACCTTGCTGAATTACCGCAGTTTTGACTTCAGCATTCTGACGAATATGCATCGGCGCATTGCCATTCGGTCCACAAATTAAATGCCAATGGTTAGGCTGCTCATGCGGATCCAGACGAATTTGCTGATAATTCGGTTTGGCATCCTGTTCATTGGGAATAATCCAGATTTGCAGTAAATGTACCCGCTCATCGCCCTGATTCATTTCACTATGGCGAATACCTGTTCCGGCACTCATGAGCTGCCATTCACCCGCAGCAATACCGCCATGATTGCCCATGCTGTCCTGATGAGTAATGGTGCCTTTCAGTACGCAGGTCAGGATTTCCATATTGTCATGGGGATGGGTTCCAAAACCCTGATGCCCATCGATTAAATCATCATTAATAACACGTAAGGCACTGATCCCCATATACTTGGGATCATACCAGTTACCAAATGAGAAGCTGTGCTTAGACTCCAGCCAGCCCATTTTTACATGACCACGATTTTCGCTAGGATGTAGAAAAGCCTTCATGATTTCATCTCGATCTTATTTTCAACTTGAGATCATCATACTGTTGTTTTAAGCTCAAAAAAATCTCAAATAGGCGACATATCATTGCATTTTTGCAACGATATATCAGCTTAAAATCAAGTCATAAAAAAGCCCACTGAAAAGCGGGCCATTTTATTCAAAGCATTTTACGGATCATTATTCTAAGAAACGAACAGTTACGCCAGATTTGACTTTACGGCCAAGATCATTGGCATCCCAGTTGGTCAGACGGATACAACCGTGTGAATAGGATTTAGAAATCATGGACGGATTCGGTGTGCCGTGAATACCAAATGATTTTTTGTTGAGACCAATCCAGACATTACCGACCGGGCCGTTTGGACCTGGTGGTAGAGACAGTGGTTTGGTGTTTTTACCTTGAACAAAGTTACTTGGCGAGTAGCTATACCAAGGATTTGGTGCAACGCCGGTGATTTTATAAGTACCCGTTGGTGAAGGCGTACTGGTATTGCCGATACTGGCAGGGAATGAGCCGATCATTTGATTTTTACTGTTAAATAAGTACAGTTGTTTGGCACCTTTATGTGCAACAATCAAGTGAATACCTTCTGGTAGCTCATTACGAACATTGGTCACCAGAATCTTTTGGCCGACTTTGTTAAAATTAGCACCTGGATTCAACTTCTTCAGGAAGTTTTCATCCATATGGAACTTTTCACTGAGCATTTCAGATGCGCTGGTGTAGTACAAACCTTTCATTTTCGCCTGTAGCGCATAATCTGAAGGAATCGATTTGGCAAATGGTCCTGCCAGATCTTTTTCAGTAATGGTGTACTCTACAAAGGTCGGCTTGGAACCCTGACGTGCCACCAGTTTGTCCCAGGTTTCCTGCGTCAGTACGCCATTTGGCTTGATGCCATTCATTTGCTGGAAAGAGGCAATTGCTTTCAGTGTGTTCTTGCCGCTGGTACCATCAATCGCACCCGGTGAAGCGTGGGCATTGTTGAGCATGACATGTGCACGTGCGTAGACCGGAAATTGACCTGCACCAATGTTTTCATACCACTGGGCATTGTTTAAGCCGTCTAAAGTCCACGAAGCTTTGGTCGCAGCAGAGTTCGTCGGGGCCTTGGTATTTGGCGCTGCACCAATATCAGCAGATTGGTCTTCGGTATCTTGTAGCTCATTCAGTGCTTCAGAGGCCTGATTTAAGTCTTGTTGTTCTTGCGCCGTAATTTTGGCTTCAGCCGGTGCTTGGGCGGCTGAAGCTTCAGTCGCGAGTGGATCAATTGGATCCTGGACTGAAACATCGGTAACAACTTGCGGGTTCAATGGTTGTTCAGCAGTAGACGCAGCAAAAACAGTACCTGCGAAAATGCAACCTAAACTCACAGCGAGCATTGTGCGAACGAACATGTAAATCAACCTTAAAATTATTTCTTTAAAAATGTGAAAAAACACTATAAGTATTACAGAAAAAATGTGGAGATGCAGTAGTTGTTTTGTGTAAAACATCACATTTGGCCGCTTAAGCTGATCGGTTTTTAAAGTCAGCAGAAGTTATTAAAAATACAACCTTTTTGTTATGATATGGCGAATATCAAAGATAGATAGGAAAGTAAATGACGACCTTAAAAAATGATCGTTTTCTGCGCGCCTTGTTGCGTGAACCTGTAGATGCCACTCCGGTATGGATGATGCGTCAGGCGGGCCGTTATTTACCAGAATATCGCGCAACGCGTGCTCAGGCAGGAGATTTCCTTTCTCTTTGCAAAAATACTGAACTGGCCTGTGAAGTGACCTTGCAGCCTTTACGCCGTTATGATCTGGACGCCGCGATTTTGTTCTCTGACATTTTGACAGTGCCTGATGCTTTAGGTTTAGGATTGTATTTTGAAGTGGGTGAAGGGCCTAAATTTCATAAAACCGTCCGTACCGAGCAGGATGTCGCAAATCTGCCAGCCTTTAATGCAAAATCGGATCTGGATTATGTGATGAATGCAGTGTCGACCATTCGTTCAGCCTTGGGTGGCCAGGTTCCTCTGATCGGTTTCTCTGGCAGTCCGTGGACCTTGGCGACTTATATGGTAGAAGGCGGTTCAAGCAAAGATTTCCGCTTCACCAAAAATATGATGTATGCACAGCCTGAAGTGCTGCATGCTTTGCTGGAACGTCTAGCCGATGCCGTGATTGATTATCTGAATGCGCAGATTGATGCAGGTGCACAAGCGGTACAGATTTTTGATAGTTGGGGCGGCGCACTGGCACATCGTGAATATATTGAATTCTCGCTCAACTATATGAAGAAGATTGTTACTGGCTTGCACCGTGAAAAAGATGGCCGCAAGATTCCAGTAATTCTGTTTACCAAAGGTGGCGGTCAGTGGTTGGAACCGATGATCGCTACAGGCGCAGATGCCTTTGGTCTGGACTGGACCACACCACTGGATGTAGCACGTCAAACCGTTGCGGGTCGTGCTGCGCTTCAGGGTAACCTCGACCCTGCGACCTTATATGGTTCATCGGAAACTATTATTAAGGCGACCAAAGCCATGCTGGATGATGCTTATGCCAATGGTGAAAAAACCGGTTATGTAGCAAACCTCGGCCACGGCATTACCCAGTGGGTCGATCCAGCCAATCCAAAAGCCTTTATTGATACCGTACATGAGTATAGTGCTAAATATCTTTAGGATTTAAACCTTGATCGATCTATTCAAATCAGGGTTTGAATTTACCTATAAGGCAGCTTCGGCTGCCTTATTTGGGATTCTACTCCTGCTGGCGTTTGCACTCACTGCTGCCATGGGCAGTGATCTGTTTTACGGTTTTTACCGTTATGACTATCTGTTATTTTTTGCCCTGCTCATTCAGGTGCTGCTGCTTTATACCAAACTGGAATCCTGGGCCGAAGCCAAAGTGATTGCGCTGTTTCATCTCATGGCCATGGTGATGGAAATCTTTCTGACCCATCCTGCGATTGCCTCCTGGTATTATCCACAACCGGCAATCTTTAAAATTATGACCGTGCCTTTATTTGCCGGTTTTATGTATTCTGCGGTCGGCAGTTTTTTTGCGCGTTCCTTGCGTTTATATCAGGTCTCATTTGAAAAGTTGCCAGGCTTTCGCCATATGTTGCTGCTGGCGGTGTTGTCTTATATCAACTTTATGAGCAAGTTTTTTATTCCTGACTATCGCATGCTTTTATTTGTCTGGAGCGTGCTGATGTTCTGGAAAACTAAAATTCGTTTTCAGTTGAATCAGCACGCTTTTCAGTTGCCAATGTTACCGATCTTGCTGCTGCTGGCCTTTATCATCTGGATTGCCGAGAACATCAGTACCTTTTATCAGATCTGGCTCTATCCAAGTCAGATTGAACAATGGCATATGGTGGGCTGGGGCAAACTCGGGTCCTGGTATTTGTTGTTATTGCTGAGTCTGGTCTTGGTACTGAAGATTTTAGGGCAGCGCAATTTACATGGCGACTGGACGCTGAAAGAGTAATGGAATTATTCAGGTTATGTTTATGTAAAGCATGCATTTTTTCGATTGCGCCAAACCTGACTTATCGCTACTCTGCTGAGTGTGTAAGTCAAATTACATAATGAGAGTAATAACAAAGATTGCATGAGAATAACTGGAGAATAAGTATGTTGAAAAAAATTATGCTGGCGGCAGTATTAGCGACTGGTTCAAGTATGGCGATGGCTGACCGAGATGTCGGCTGTGGTATCGGAAGTCAGGTGTGGGCCGGTCAGACTGGTATTATTCCTAAACTTTTAGCAGGTACCACCAACGTTCTTTTCACGAATCAATGGCTCGGGATCACGTTTGGTACTTTGGGTTGTAGCCAGGGTGGAACAGTCACCGCTCAAGTGGTGACTTTTACCAATGAAAATGCTGAAGCACTGGCGCGTGATATGGCAGTGGGTGAAGGTGAAAGCCTGAATGTTCTGGCTGAACTTCTGAATATCAAATCTGAAGACAAAGGCCATTTTTTTAACATTTCCAAGCAGAATTTTTCTGAAATCTATTCCGAACAAAACCAGAATACCCTTCAAGTTCTGAGTTCATTACAAACAGTGATGGCCAAAGATGAAGTATTGAAATCTTACATCTGATCCGCACTTTGAAAACCCTGCTGCTCTGGCAGGGTTTTTCTTATGACTCAAAGAAATTGACGAGAATAAGTTAACTGAATGAAATATGCGTTCTTCATGTTGGGTCTGGCCTTCAGTCCCTTAAGTTTTGCAAACGAAATTAATCCAGATATCCAGCATTATCTCGATCAGGCCAAAAGCAAACGCCTAGATCAGAGCACCACCTGGCAGCGTCTGATGTATGCCAATTCTAAAGGCCACAGCGAGGTCGATTATTCAGGCTATTTTCTGGCAGAGCAGGGAAAGACTGATCTCAAAAAAGAAATACAGCATAATATTCAGGCCTTATTTGGCAGTACAGAACCGAATCAGTCCATCCGTTGTAAGTTTCCGGCCCGAAGCAGCTGGTTAATGCAGCAGCTGGATATTTCCGAACAGCAATTGCCTGAAGTGAGTTGTCCGGATTTTGATCAATGGATTGCTGAGGTCAAGCCCTATCAGGCCACGCTGATTTATGCCACAGATTTTATGGGCAATCCCAGTTCGATGTTCGGGCATACCTTGTTGCGTCTAGATCCCAAAGATCAACAGCAGCTCAACCTGATTTCCTATGCCGTCAACTATGCCGCAACCGTCGACGGCAATGACAACTGGTCATTTGCCTGGAAAGGACTGACCGGACAATATCCGGGTGAATATTCCTTGATGCCGTATTATCGCAAGGTCAAAGAATATGGCGACTTTGAAAGCCGGGATTTATGGGAATATGAATTAAATTTAACTCCACAAGAGACCCGGTTTCTGGTGCAGCATCTTTGGGAAATGCAAAAGGTGAGTTTCCCTTATTATTTTATCAATGATAATTGTGCTTATCGCTTGCTGGGGTTATTTGATCTGGTGCGTCCTGAGTTAAATTTACAAAAACAGTTTAATTCGACTGCCATTCCGATCGAAACCTTGAAAGTGGTAGAACAGCAGGGCTTGATCAAACAGAAAGTTTATCGTCCTGCCCTGGAAACACAGTTGCTGGCTCAATCTAGACAGCATGGCAAAGCTTTGGCAAAAAAGGCTCATCAGCTGGCTTATGCAGAAACAGGTACCATGCCTTCAATGTTGCAAACTTATCCGGCAGAGGATCAGGCCAAAGTGCTGGAAATGGCCTATGATCATCTATATCTGGATTTTCTCAGACAGAAAGTAGATGAGTCCTTTGCCCAGCCACGTTTTCGCAAGTTATTGGGCTTAAGAAGTCAGCTGGCTATCGAGAAACAGCGTCAAGCACCTGAGCGTCCGAAAACAGATCCAGTACAAAGTCATCATGCACGAAATATCAGTTTTGAGGCCGGACAGGTTCAGGGTGAATCCTTTGTTCAGCTTGGGCATCGGCATGCCTATCATGATTTAATCGATCCACAGGGTGGTTTGCGTACCGGCACACAACTGCTGTTTCTGGATGGGGCATTACAATATCGTAATAGTGAACTCAAACTGGAATATCTGGATTTACTGGCCGTCAATTCCTATAACCCGATTAATCCATTTAATACGCCCTTATCTTGGGGTTTTAATCTGGGCTGGACACAGGAAGCCTTAGACCGTCATGGCCAGTTTAGCGAAGAGCAACAGCATGGCGTCGCCGGTTTTAAGACCCAAGCGGGCTATAGCTGGGCAAATGCGAGCCGCGAACATTTGTGCTATGCACAAATGCAAACTCACGTTCAGGCGGGCAAGGCGCTCGATCAGGGTTGGCGCGTAGGAGCAGGGCCAACTTTGGGCTGCCAGAATATCTGGACTGATCAGATCAACAGTCTGGTGCAAGTGGAACTGCCTTATTGGGAAGATTCGCATCGCTGGCATCTGAAGCTAAATACCCAATTGCAATATGCCTTTACTGCACAGAATGCGGTTCGATTGTCTTGGGAATATCAGCAACAACAGGCGAAAGACTGGGATCAATGGAGTCTGGGCCTGATCCGTTATTTTTAAACGGCTTATATATTTTAAGGGCTAGTTTACGAAACTTTTCCTGTGAATCATCGATCAGTATAATTGGAATAATCTTGTCGATATTTTAGTTAATGCACCCGAATTTTGTTATATTTGTCACATAATGTTAGTGCAAATTGCAGTGTTTTGGGGAATGGGGCGTATGAATAATGAATGCATGGCAATGCTGGCCGAACAATGGAGGCAGATCTGTCAGAATTATTCAGCAGATGATCTATTGCATGCATTTCATTTTGTTCAGGAACATTCTGTTATTCTGGTCGAAGAATTCTATAAGAATATGCTCTTAGAAAAAGAATCGGCCCAGTTCCTGACCGAACAGATGGTTCAGCAGCGTTTGCGTAATACTTTGATTCAATGGCTGTCAGAAAGTTTTAGCGTACCGATCAACAAGAGTTATGCGCAAGCCGTACAAAAGCAGGCGATGGTTGGACATGTACATGCCCGAGTCGGTATCCCTTCCTGGTTAATCATGCGCGGTGTCCGTGAAATTGAACGCAAGGTTTTTGAACTGTTGCAAGCATCTTCTCAAAACAGCATGCTGACCGCCTGCAGTTATATTGTGCAAATCATGGGATTTGCCACAGAAATCATGTGCCGTTCTTATGAAGCCAAAACAGCCGTGAATCAGGAAATCAAACACAGTTACCGTGTTTTTTCAGCCATGCAGGATGTGGCGGTACAAAAAGACAAACAGCGCAGCTCATTGCTGGACTGGGAAAATGAACTGATGTTCAAGGTCTTTTCGAGCCCTGACAATTTAAAGCATCCGATGTTGTCCAAATCCGAGTTCGGTTTATGGTTTATCCATAAAGCCTCTTATGCTTTTACCGGTTCGGACCAGGTCGATTTAATCATTGAGCGGATTTATCAGATTGATGCAATTAATCAGACCATCATGGATTGTACGGATAAAAATAATGTCTTGGGGCTGATTCAACAAATCCGTGACTTAAACCGTGAAATTCAACTGCTGGTCGATCAGTTATTTCAGGTTGCGGAATATATTGAATCAGGCAATGATTCATTGACCCAGTTGTTAAATCGCCGTTATTTAAATACGGTGATTTCCCGTGAAATCACTTTTTCCCGTAAAAATCATACACCTTTGTCTTTACTTGCGATGGATGCCGATTTCTTTAAAAGTATCAATGATAAATTTGGACATGCCGCAGGTGATCTGGCACTTAAATTTATTGCCGAAGCGCTGCAAAAATACAGTCAGGGCAGTGATTATGCCTTCCGGGTCGGTGGGGAAGAATTCTTATTGTTGCTGGTCGACACAGATAAACAACGTGCCTTAAGTATTGCCGAAAGTATTCGTAAATATGTTGAAAATGGCATGATTAAAACCGCGCAAGGACAACAGTTTAAAATCACGATCAGTATTGGATGTACGCTCTATGACGGGCATCCGGATTATCAGCGATTTTTAGATGCTGCGGATGCCGCACTGTATATGGCGAAAAATACCGGTCGTAACCGGGTCTATATGGCACAGCCACCCTCAAATCCAGTGGGGCAGCAATGATCCAGCTAGCTTAAAAGTTTTATTCCTCTGCCATGTGTTGCTGGATAAATTCCTGAAATTTTCGCTTTTGCTGAATATAGTCTGGATGATTTTTCGCATCATTCCATTTTTGTTTAAAAATGTTGGCGGCCGCTGCTTTGACCGGATCTTCGTGGCTGCGTGGCAATTCTGAACGGCCATGTGCGCCGCTTAAGCCTTTCTTATCTTCCGGAACCGGCCCATCATATTTTTTACCACCTTTATGGTTGGCGTAACGGCGGGCACGGGTATAACCCATCTGTAAAAACTTGCGTGCCATGTCCGCACCGATAAAATCATCTTGTTTTAAATAAGCTAGGAATAGCTGATAAATTTTGTCACTGCTGGCTTGGGCTTTTTCTTCATCCGCAAAGCGCCAGTGCGGCAGAATTTCAGATTTATAAGGCTCCACCAATAATACGCCTTGTTCTCCTCGGCCAATTCGGTACAACTCGGGCCGTTTGCGAAAATTAATCTTTTCGAAGTCCAGAGAATAATCAAAACTATTCGACACCACCCGTGACTGACGTTTTGGCGGCGGATTTTTGGCTGCTGGACTCATATCTTTGCCTTATATTTAGAAGAGTAGATATCACCCAATAAAGAACACACTAAAAAATATAAAATAATTCTACTGATCTACTCACCCGAGATCAGGATCAAGAAAAGCCCCAGTCATGGGGCTTGGATTTTACTTTGACTTTTTCGAACTGGTCTTCGAGGTTTTGGCTTTATCAGACTTGCTCTTGGACGAAGTGCTTGACTGCTTTTTGGCCGGTGCTGATTTTTTTGAAGAAGATTTTTTCGTCTTGCTGTCTTCATCTTTGCTCTTATTGCTGCTTTTCGCTTTAGCCGGTTTTTTCGCTGAAGATGTTTTCAGGTCTTTGGCTTTATCGCTGCCTTTAGAACTCGCACTTTTCTTCGCCTTTACTTTTTCATCTTTGCTGGCATTCTCTTTTTTAGAAGATGCTGCTTTAGATTTAGCACTTTCAGCTTTTTTGCTGACTTTGCGATCGCTGTCCTTGTCACTGCTTTTGTTTGACTTCTTCAGTTTTTCATCTTGCGTCTTTTTAGCAGTTTTTGCAGATTTCTTGCTGTCTTTGTCCTGATTGTTTTTGCTATTCGCCATGGTCATTTTCCTTGTCATTAAAAATCAAGCAGAAAGATATAAAGCTGTTTGCTGTATATCAACGTCAATTTACTTTAAGCGAGGACTAACTGGATTAAAACTTTATCATGTATCTAAATGTAGGCTTGTTGCAAAGATAAGCAGCAATTGTTTAGCTGCAAGTATAACGAATGCAAATTTGGTCAACAGCAGCTGTGATATCGATATTCTCTGACCAGAGCAGTTTATAAGAAATTAAAAAAACCCCGAATGATCGAGGCTTTAAATAATTGGCTTTTAAGGCTTAGTAGCTTTCTGGCACTGCACTTAAAAACTCACGGCGGGTTTCTTTATCAGTTTTAAAATCACCAATAAAAGAGACTGTACGTGTGGTCGATTCCTGTTTGCCCACACCACGCATCATCATGCACATATGTGCAGAATCAATCATCACGGCGACACCACGTGCTTTGGTGATTTCCGCCACTGCTTCTGCAATTTGCTGGGTCAAGTTTTCCTGGATTTGCAAACGACGCGCAAACATTTCAGTAATACGGGCAAATTTGGACAGGCCCAAGACATGACCTTCTGGTAAATAGGCGATATGGACACGGCCATAAAATGGTAATAAATGATGTTCACATAAGGAATAGAATTCGATGTTTTTGACCAGCACCATTTCACGGTTGTCGGAAGGAAAGACCGCTTTGTTGGTGACTTCTTCAAGTGTCTGACTATAACCCGAGGTTAAATATGAAAATGCTTTGGCAGCACGCACAGGCGTATCTTTGAGACCAGGGCGATTGAGATCTTCGCCAACGGCAGTAAGAATGTTTGCGTAGGATTGCTGCATAGTCATATGACGTATTCACTTAAACTGAGAATGAACAAGGACGGCATTGTAGCAGAAAACTTTTACAATGCCTTGTTTTGAGGCGAAAACCGGTTACTGTTTAAACTTTGGATTCTTTTCTGCACGTTTTAGCAGAACCAGAACTGCACCAGTACCGCCTTGTTTTTCAGGCGCACTGACAAAAGCCAAAACATCGCGATGCTGACGCAGCCAACCATTCACATAGGTTTTTAAAATCGCTTCCGGGCCTTTACCGTGTACGATCTTAATCACGTTCTGGTTTTCATCTTTGGCGATCTGGATAATTTGTAGCACCGCCTGACGCGCTTCTTCCACGGTACAGCCATGCAGATCCACCGCTTCAAACCAGCGTAAATTGCCGGCTTTTAAGTCTTCAAACACTTTATGCTGCAAGGTGGCAATGCGATAGCTCAAGTTGGCCTGACTCCCGACAGGATTGAGCATGGCCTGCGTGTCCGATAATGCCATGGCATCTGTTTCCATCGGGCCAGTCGCCGCTGCACGCTTTGCCAGAACTTGTGCATCCGGTTTTTTCTTGCGTGGTTTGTCCAATTGAACGGTATTTCCCGATTCAATTTTTTGCACGCCCTGCATTTGCTTGCGGAATAATTCCAGTTCTTCTAAAGCTTCTTGCTCGACAGTCTTTTCAACGGGTGCAGCAACAACCGCAGGGGTATGTGGCTGTGTAATTTGCTTCTTAAAAGATTTCAGCAGGTTGTACTGATCTTTAGATAATGAAGAATCGTGTTTACTCATAATGTAAAAACAAGGGAGATGCGGAATTTAACAGAATTATAGTCTGAAAATAGATAAAGGAGAAATGAATTGCTTGCATGGCATGTCTCGGTATTTGTGAATTCACATGATGCTATTTCTTTTCTTATCAATCCTGAAAATAAAAAAGCCCAATCCTGAGATTGGGCTTGGTCTAAGTATTAAACTAGTCAATAGTTAAACCGATTCAGGCTCACCAAACAGGTTACGGAATGCATGATCAGGTCGAGGCTGTTTCATAAAACTTTCACCGACCAGAAAGGCATGAATATCATGCTGTTGCATCATCGCCACATCGGCAGGGGTAGCAATACCACTTTCAGTGACTAACAGGCGAGAGGGATCGAGTAAGTTCTTTAAACGAATCGAGGTATCTAAATCGACATCGAAGGTTTTTAAATTACGGTTATTCACACCCAGCAAGCAGCGATCTGAAAGTTTCAGCGCACGTTCCAGTTCAGCTTCATCATGTACTTCAACTAAAACATCTAAATTATGCTCAAAAGCAGTCTTCGACATTTCTTCTAGTTGCTGATCTGACAGACATGCCACAATCAGTAAAATACAATCCGCATCTAAAGCACGTGCTTCAATGACTCCATAAGGATCGATCAGGAAATCTTTGCGCAGCGCCGGCAGGTCACAATGCGAACGGGCAATCTGAATATTTTCATCTGCACCCTGAAAAAAGTCCACATCGGTCAGGACAGATAAACATGCGGCACCAGCATCTTGATACTGTGCTGCAATTTCTGCAGGATTAAAATTCTCACGAATAATCCCCTTAGATGGTGAGGCTTTCTTGATTTCAGCAATTACACCCGGACGTTTTGACATTAAAGACTGGGCAAAACCACGCACAGCTGATGCACCTTGAGCCAGCTCTTCCAGATCTTTATAGCTTTTCTGCTTTAAACGTAGAGCAAATTCTTCCGTTTTACGGTCAACAATCTTGCCTAAAATTGTATTTGCGATATCCACCATGATCAAAATTCCTGACCGAATTAAGCTTCGTATTGTTTAATGGTTTTGGTAAATTCAGACAGCACACTCATTTTCTCCAGAGCCTGGCCGCCATAAATAATGTCATGTGCCAATGCAACACCATGTTTATAGCTGCTGGTCAAACCGGAGACATAAATACCTGCACCCGCGTTGAGGGCAATCATATTGGCCGCTTTATCACCGATCTCTGATTTTTTCTTGCCCAATGCATCCTTGATTAATGCCAGACTCTGTGCAGAATCTTCTACAATTAAACCAGTCAAGGTTTGAGATTCGATATTAACCAATTCAGGGGTAATTTCCCATTCAGTCACTTCGCCATTTTTTAGCTCAGCCACATACGTTGCAGATGCAAGACTGATCTCATCCAGCCCGTCGCGAGAATGCACCACCATCACATGTTCAGCACCGAGCTGTTTCATCACTTCTGCAATCGGACGACACAGTTCATTGGAAAACACGCCAATGACTAAGCGATTGACGCCGGCCGGATTGGTCAGCGGGCCAAGTAAATTGAAAATGCTGCGAATACCCAATTCTTTACGCGGGCCGATTGCATATTTCATGGCTGTATGATGATTCGGTGCGAACAGAAATCCGACCCCCACATCACGGATACAACGCTCGGTTTGCTGCATATTCAGGTCAAGATTAATCCCAGCCTGTTCCAGTAAATCTGACGAGCCTGATTTGGTTGAAACGCCACGGTTGCCATGTTTAGCAATGGTTGCGCCTGCTGCTGCGATCACAAATGCAGACGCGGTAGAGACGTTAAACAGGTTTTGACCATCACCGCCTGTACCGACAATATCGACTAAATAGGGAATATCGCTGACATCAATTTTGGTAGCCAGTTCACGCATGACCCGTGCGGCTGCGGTAATTTCATCAATGCTTTCGCCTTTAAGGCGCAAACCCATGAGCAGGGCACCAATCTGGGCATCAGTGGTTTCACCTGACATGATGGCACGCATCACGTCTTGCATTTGATCCTGAGTCAGGTGAATGTTTTTGGTAATATTGTTTAAAGCTTGTTGAATATTCATAAGATGTTCTTAGGCATAAATTTCGAGAAAGTTTTTAAAGATTTGATGGCCATGCTGGCTCAGGATCGATTCAGGATGGAACTGCACGCCTTCGACCGGCAATGTCTTATGTTTTACCCCCATAATTTCTTCCATAGAACCATCGGCTTCATTGGTCCAGCAGGTCACTTCCAGACATTCAGGCAAGGTGGCTTGATCAATCACCAGGGAGTGATAGCGCGTTGCAGGAAATGGCGACGGAAGATTACTGAAAATCCCGGTATCGCTGTGGTACATATCCGACAGACGGCCGTGCATGACACGTTTGGCACGTATGATGTTGCCACCAAATGCCTGACCAATACTCTGATGGCCGAGACAAACGCCCAATAACGGAATTTTTCCAGCAAAATGCTGAATCGCAGGAATCGAAATGCCTGCTTCACTCGGCGAGCATGGGCCGGGGCCAATCACTAAATACTTGGGTTGCCATCGCTCTATATCTTCCAATGTCACGGCATCATTACGGACTACTTTTACTTCTTGATTCAGTTCGCCAAAATATTGAACGATGTTGTAAGTAAAGGAGTCATAGTTGTCGACCATTAAAAGCATGAGTAACCTATTGAAATTAATGCACTTAACTGTGCTAAAGTTGTCCAGATCGTACTTTATTTGCGCTTATTGCAAGCACGGGTGTGACACGACTAAATCATTGATTTCATTGTGTGAAAATAAAGCACTATTCATCATAGCAAAAAATAGCCGTATTCGGCGCAACAATTTTGCTCAATTTATTTGCTTTAAAAGCATCTGTATCAACTGAAATAAAATTTTAATCATGATTTAAAGTAATAGACTTACTTAAAGAAACTTCAGGCTGTGTATTTTTTAGGGAAAAATTGATAAGTTAAAAATAATCAGTAATATTGATCTAAAGTTTGTTGAAAAAAGCATCACTTGAATAATAGAAATTTATATAGACTATGGTGTAGAAAGTATATTTAAAGAAAATGCCTCAAAATATTCACTGAGCAACTGCATGTTGCAGATCTCTGTTTGTCTCAGACCATAAGAAAACAGTCAATTTTTTAGCAACATATGGGTGTTTTTTAAACAAATACACGAAAAAGTAGCAAATTTTATATAAAAAACTATGTTTTTAATACACTTCTATAGGTGATTGCACTATTTAGGTGCGCTAAAAAATAAAGCCGAAATAAAATAAATGAAGAATGCCTGAATATAGTGCATTTAGTTTCTCAACTAGTATAATAGTCGCAAAGTATTTTTGTCACTTCATGATTTCTTATATAGATTTCAAGATTTTATCTATACTTTGAATAGTTGGTACGGTAATTGCTTAATGACTACCAACTACTAACACGCACGTAACGAGTGCAACAAAAATTCATCGGAGCAAAATGAGCATGGCGAACAAAGTCCTTCAACTCATCCAAGAAAGTGGCGCGAAATGGGTCGATTTCCGTTTTACGGATACTAAAGGTAAAGAACAACATGTGACTTACCCAGCAGATACAATCGACGAAGATACTTTTGAAGACGGTAAAATGTTCGACGGTTCTTCAATTGCTGGTTGGAAGGGCATCGAAGCATCTGACATGATTTTACGCCCAGATGCAGAAACCGGTTTCATCGACCCGTTCTTTGCCGAGCCTACAGTTGTTGTGACTTGTGATGTGATTGAGCCTTCTACAGGTCAGGGTTATGACCGTGACCCACGTTCGATTGCTTGCCGTGCTGAAGAATACCTAAAATCAACAGGTATTGGTGATACAGCATTCTTTGGCCCAGAACCAGAATTCTTCGTATTTGACGAAGTAAAATGGGAAATCGATATGTCTGGCGCGCGCCATACATTGATCGCTGAAGAAGCGGCCTGGTCAACCAACAATGACTACGAAGGTGGTAACTCTGGTCACCGTCCACGCGTAAAAGGCGGTTACTTCCCGGTTCCTCCAGTTGATTCTTCACATGATATGCGTGCAGATATGTGTGCCAAAATTGAAGACATCATGGGCCCAGGTCGTGTAGAAGTACATCATCATGAAGTTGCATCTTGCCAGTTAGAAATTGGTGTAAGCTTCAACACCATGGTTCGTAAAGCGGACGAAGTTCAACAGTTTAAATATGCGGTTTGGAACGTTGCGCATCAATATGCGAAAACAGCAACCTTTATGCCTAAACCAATGGTTGGCGATAACGGTTCTGGTATGCACGTTCACATGTCGATCTCTAAAGATGGCAAGAACTTGTTTGCTGGTGATGAATATGCAGGCCTTTCAGAAATGGCATTGTACTTCATTGGCGGTATTATCAAACATGCGCGTTCATTGAATGCATTAACCAACCCTTCTACAAACTCGTACAAGCGTCTGGTTCCGCATTTCGAAGCACCGATTATGCTGGCTTACTCAGCGCGTAACCGTTCTGCATCTATCCGTATTCCTTACGTGTCAAGCCCGAAAGGCAAGCGTATTGAAGCTCGCTTCCCAGATCCAATGATGAACCCGTACCTCGGTTTCGCGGCATTGTTGATGGCAGGTATCGACGGTATCCAAAACAAGATTCATCCAGGTGAAGCGGCTGACAAAAACCTGTACGATCTTCCTCCTGAAGAAGAAGCGAAAATCCCGACTGTGGCGCATAGTCTGGATATGGCGCTTGAAGCACTTGAAGCAGATCATGATTACCTGCTGAAAGGTGGCGTGTTCACGAAAGACATGCTTGATGCCTATATCGAACTTAAAACTGAAGAAGTGCGTCGTTTAAACACGACCACTCACCCAGTTGAATTCGAGATGTACTACAGCCTGTAATTCTTTCAAGAATTTCACTGTAAAAAACCCGCGCATGTCGCGGGTTTTTTCTATACTGGGTTAATATAAAGCAAAGAATGTTGAATTAGATTGTTATGGCTAAACCACGTAAAAAACATACCGGATTTTTTCCTTGGAATGATCCTAAAGACCATGCGCAAGGTTTTAAGTTAAATTTTTCTGAAGTTACGTATTTGGAAGTAGGGCGTACCATTGAAGGTTATAAACAAGCACAGTTTGTTGAACTGAAAAATCCTGAATTGGCACTTACATTTGACTACCCAAAAGAGTTTTATTTAAGCGCTGAAGGCTTAATTTTAATTAAAACACCCCAAGGCAAATTTGAAGTGATTGCTAAAGCAGATAACTATTAAACATGACGTATTTTTCTAAAAATCAGCATGCCTTGATACCCACTATGTCTGCTGAGCTAAAACCATGGCTGTATGCATCAGGTTCTCTGACACAGCAATTGACCGGTTTGGCGCAGGGACAATTTCATGTTGAGCCTATTCAAGAGCATTTTCAGCGTTTAAGCTTCGCCAATGCCAAATGGATGCAGATGTCACATCAGCATACTTCCTGGGTGCGGGAAAGCTATCTCTATGGTTCAGAACAGTCGCCCTGGGTGAAAGCAAAGAGTATTTTTCCAATTTTAAGCCTGCAAAAAAAAGCCCGAATCTTTCAGCATATTGGGACTAAGCCAATTGGCTGGTTCCTGTTTCAACGGACGAATCCACTCTGCCAGCGTCGGGTCATTCTTTTAGAAGAGGGTTGGACGCGTCAGAGCTGCTATACTTGGCACGGCTGTAAATTTATCGTACAAGAAACATTTTTACCGGCATTTGAACACTTTATACAAAATTCAAGGGCTTGACTTTATATGGCAACTGCACAAGCAATAACCTGGCGTGAGCGTCTTGGCGCCTATTATTATCTTTGTCGTTTTGATAAACCGATTGGTACTGAACTGGTCTTTTGGCCAACCTTGTGGGCGTTATGGATCGCGGCTCAGGGGATGCCACGCATTGAAATTTTAATTCCCATGATTTTGGGTGTGATTTTTATGCGGGCGGCGGGTTGTGCCATCAATGATTTTGCTGACCGTAAAGTCGATGCGCATGTGGAGCGTACTAAAAACCGACCACTAGCGACCGGAGTCATCAGCGCCAAAGAAGCGGTGATGGTATTTCTGGTTTTGGTGGCTGCCAGCGCCTGTCTGCTATTTTTCTTGCCGATCGAAACTTTTTACTGGTCATTTGGGGCTTTGCTGTTAGCGTTTATTTATCCTTTTATGAAACGTTATACCCATTTGCCTCAAGTATTTTTGGGTGCAGCATTTTCCTGGGCCATACCCATGGCCTATACCGCTGTTGGGCAAACACCTGATCTGACTTGCTGGTTATTGTATTTTGGTAATCTGGCCTGGACTGTGGCCTACGATACTCAATATGCGATTGCAGACCGTGAATATGATTTAAAGATTGGAGTAAAATCAACCGCAATTCTGTTTGGTCGCTATGATATTCCAATCATTAGCACCTTGCAGGCGAGCAGTATTTTATTGATAGGTGCTGCACTTTGGCTGGAAAATTTATTGATTCCATTTGGCTTGTTAGCACTTTTGCTGGTTGCTGCTGATTTTATTTACCAATGGTTTAAAACTCGCGATAAAAATCCACAGCTATGTTTTTGGGCATTCCGTCATAACCGTTGGATTGGCCTCATTATTTTTGTGGGAATATTGTTTGCTCTAAGATAATTACCGTATGTCGGATAACAACAAAAGCATCCTATAAAGGATGCTTTTTTTATGATTAATTTTGAGTGATCTCGATTAAGAGATAGGGAATAACAATAAAAGGATAGAAATATGTAGAACAGTTATAAGAAATTGATGTTAGGTGTGCTGTGTTCCTCGGTACTATTTTTATCTGCGTGTAACGATGATGATGACGACAATTTTATAGGGTTTAATCCGGTTCGAACTTATGCAGTCGATGAGCAAGTAAAAACAGTGGTCGAACGTCATGATATTTTTACTTATAGAATGGAAGGTGTACAAGGTCGAGAAATTCGTGCGACCACATTGGTATTTACCCCGAAAGGTACTCCACCTGTAGGTGGTTGGCCGATCGTCGTCTGGGCGCATGGTACTACAGGTGCAGCAGATAAATGTGCTCCTTCACGCCTTGCTCTGGATGGGCCTGAAAAGGCCTTGGTTATGGGATTAGTAGAACGTGGTTATGCCGTGATTGCACCGGATTATGAGGGTTTGGGTACACAGGGCATTCATCCTTATTTACATTTAGAGAGTGCGGCACAATCTGCAATTTATGCAGTGAAAGGATTTAAGCAACAGCAAGGGAATAGATTTAATGGAGCTTGGGTTTCTGTGGGTCAATCACAAGGGGGGCATGCTTCGCTTGCAACGGCAGAATTTGCAGGAAATGATCCAAACTATAAGGCAGCGGTTGCTGCGGCACCAGCCTCCAGCCTAGGTTATATTATTGGTACAGTTGCCCCACAAGCTTTAAATCGATTAGTTTTGGGCGAGGGTGCTGGTGTTGTTCCGGCAGGAACTGCCAAAGCTGTGTATTCAGAATTACTTGCTTATGCAGCATATGTGGCAGTTGGAATTAAAGCTTATGAGCCAAATTTTGTATATCAGAATATTTTTGAATCCAGTGCAAAACTGGTTGCTGAGCGTGCAGAAGGAACCACTGGTGAAAATGGCTTGTGTCTAGGCGATTTAATGACAGAGTTTAGTGCAGATATCGATCAATGGTTGCGGCAGAATCCTGGAAGAACAGTAGCTGAATATCCGGGGTTGATAGATGCTTTTGATCAAAACAGATCTGTGAAAGAATTTTTGGTGGAGAACCAACCCGCGACTAAAAAAATCAGTGTACCAGTCATGATTATTCAGGGTAAGGAAGATATGGCAGTACCTTATGATGTTACAGATGTTTTGCAAAAGAATTTGGCAGCTTTGGGTACAGACGTGACTTTCCTAGGGGTTGAGGGCGCAGGACATACTCAAGCAATTGTAGAAAAGAATGCTGAACTGGTTGCATTTATTGAAGAGCATATGCCAGCTAAGTAAAGAATAGAGTTATTAAGATCTACAAAGGAGCTTCGGCTCCTTTTTTACAGTAAAACTTTTCAAAGACTTGAGCTATGACTTTATTTTGTTATATTGAGCAGTGCAATTAAGTGAAAAAATTAAAGTAGGTTTGTTATGTCTGAGCAGCCGCAGCCCCGCAGTGTTAAAAAGCTGGTAATTTTAGGTGCGCTGGTATTATGTATACCGATATTTTTGGTGAGTATGGCTTTTCTTGCGGTAAATAGTGATGCTAAAAATCAGGAAAAATATAAACAGCAGCAGGCAGAAATGATTGCGCGCATCGAAGCGCGAGAAGCTGCGGAAAAGCTCAAAGCAGAGCAAGATGCAAATTCAATCCAAGCTGCATCCGAAAGCGTAGTAACCTTGCCTTAAATTATCTCAAATCTCTTTGCAGTTGTCTGATACTCGGAATCTGAGTGTATCGAATCACGGTATAGCCTGCTGCAATCAGCATGGCATCCCGTTCAGCATCTTCCTGTTCTTTGCCAATGTGACTGGGATCATCCAGTTCAATAATGGCCAGTACATTATAGTCACGATCAAGCACCACAAAATCTGTAACTTTGCGATTGAACTGATTACGCATGTTCATCTGATCATGGGTAATCAAGGCGCTAAAGGCAACCTGAGCCAGAATATGATGATGAGGAAAGGCTTCTTTTAGGCGTGTAAACATCCTGCTTTCAAAAGCAGTAATCACACGCTTCGGATAGAATTTTTTTTGACGGGTGAACAGATGTGGGAAGAGCAGGCAAACTAACGCAAAAGTTGCCAGGCAGCCAATCACAAAAAATATAAACTGACTCAAATTAAACACAGATCACAAATAGGGACGAATAAAAAAACCCACTTCGCAATGAGTGGGTTTTTTCAGAATCTTGGCTCTCCCACCTGGGCTCGAACCAGGGACCTGCGGATTAACAGTCCGTCGCTCTACCGACTGAGCTATGGGAGAATAGATTGGCTCTCCAACCTGGGCTCGAACCAGGGACCTGCGGATTAACAGTCCGTCGCTCTACCGACTGAGCTATTGGAGAATCTGACAGCGATTATAGAGAGATTTGAAAAGGGGTCAAGGCACTTTTAGAAAAAAGCCGAAGAAATTGAATCAAGTGTTTTAAAAATAGTCGAAAAGGCTTGGAGTTCAAACTGTTATGTTTATGTAAACAGTCTGAGCAGTCAGATTGTTATCAGCCTTAATTTTTGTAAGTGATCTGGATCAGAGAATATAAGGTAGCTGATTGTACATACAGATATCACTACCGATCTCAATTTAAAAAAAGCAGATATAAAAAAACCCACTTCGCAATGAGTGGGTTTTTTTAGAATCTTGGCTCTTCCACCTGGGTTCGAACCAGGGACCTGCGGATTAACAGTCCGTCGCTCTACCGACTGAGCTATGGAAGAATAGATGGCTCTCCAACCTGGGCTCGAACCAGGGACCTGCGGATTAACAGTCCGTCGCTCTACCGACTGAGCTATTGGAGAATCTGATCGGCATTTTAGGCAGGAAACCCAAGGTCGTCAATCAATTAATGTAAAGAAATGAATTGTTTGCTTTATAAATATTCATTTGGGGCTTAAAAATAAAAAAATCACCCGAAATGGGTGATTTTTTAGCAAAGAAATAAAGAATTATTTCTCAACACCTGCAGGCTGACCTGCATATTTCGCATTTGCATAATCCCAGTTTACTAGGCTTTCCAGGAAAGTAGAGATGTATTTAGGACGTGCATTACGGAAGTCGATGTAATAAGCATGTTCCCAAACGTCAATCGTCAATACTGCAACTTTACCGTGCGCCATTGGCGTATCAGCATTTGAAGTTTTCATGATTGAAAGCTGACCGTTTACTTGGTCAGCCACTAACCAAGCCCAACCTGAACCAAATTGAGTAGTTGCAGCAGCAGCAAATTCTTCAGCAAATTTTTCATAAGAACCGAATGCTTCGTCAATTTTCGCAGCCAAAGTACCAGTTGCTTTACCGCCACCGTTTTTAGCCATACAGTTCCAGTAGAACGTGTGGTTCCAAACTTGAGCCGCGTTATTGAAAACACCTGCTTTAGAAGCATCACCAGCAGTTGCTGTAATAATTTCTTCTAGAGTTTTGCCTTCAAGCTCAGTACCAGCGATCAGGTTGTTCAGGTTAACCACATAAGTATTGTGGTGTTTGTCGTGATGGTATTCTAAAGTTTCTTTGCTGATGTGTGGAGCAAGATCTTCGTAGCCATAAGGTAATGCTGGTAAAGTAATGGTTGTCATGTTCTCAATTCCTTGCATTTAGCTGGGTTTTAACAATAAGTGGCTTTATTGTAATAGATAATCGGACCAAATGGGCATTACGTATAAATAACAATACACAATAAATCCTGAAAATATATAAATAAAGCTCGTGGAAAATGCTGTCAGCGAGAATTAAATCGGATTGTTTAATTCGTAATAAGCATACTCAATATTAAACTGTTCTGAAATCGCTTTGGCCAGGCGCTGTACACCATATTTTTCAGTGGCATGATGGCCACAGGCATAATAATGTACATTCAGTTCCTGAGCTTCATAGAAGGTGCGTTCGCTCACTTCACCAGAAATGTAAGCATCACACTCTTGTAGCGCTGCTTTATGAATATAATCCTGCGCACCACCGGTACAGAAACCGACTTTATGGATTTGAGTTTTGTCCGCAGGAAGATGAATTGCATCAAAGCCAAGTTTTTCTGAAACATGGTTTTTAAAATATTCAGGGCTCATCGGTTGTTTTAAATAGCCAATATTGCCAATCGGATGGCGTTCACTCGGATCCAACTGTTCGATATTTTCCAGTTCTAATAAATCTGCAATCGCCGCATTATTGCCTAAAGTTGGATGACTGTCTAAAGGCAGATGATAGCCAACCAGAGAGATATCATTTCGAATCAGAGTCTTAATTCGTTTACCACGCATGCCGGTAATTGGATAAGCTTCACCTTTCCAAAAATAACCATGATGAACCAGCAATAAATCAGCGCCTTGCTCAATTGCAGCTTCAATTGCACTCTGGGAGGCGGTCACGGCACAGAGGATTTTATTCACCTCGGATTTGCCTTCAATCTGCAAGCCATTCGGTGCATAGTCCTTAAATTCACGTGACGCTAAAGTCTGGTCACACCATTGAATAATATCGTTCAAATTCGCCATAAAATTCCTGTAAGTTTAAAAACTTGCCCATATTTATCTATAGCTTTAATTGTAACTAAAGCTGCACAAATCTCTGTGGAATTTTTTGTGTTTAGTTATGTATTTAGCATTACAATAGAACACAAATTACTTAGTCATCAACGAATTAAAATATTTTAGAGGATAGCAACGTGCGCCGCACCTTTACATGGTTACCCTGGGTGTTACTGATTTTAGTCATTATCGGTTTTTTGGGGTGGCAACAACTACAAAAACCAAAAGCACCGGTTGCACCAGATGGTGTCAAGATGCCTGCTGAAAAAGTAGAGCCGTTGATTGATACGTCGCGCTCAGGAGGCGTGGTCTCCTATAGTGCTGCGGTGAGAGTAGCAGCGCCGGCTGTAGTCAATATCTTTACCACCCAAAAAGTCAAGCAACAGGCGCATCCTTTACTGACCGATCCGGTATTTCGTGAATTCTTTGGCGATCAGTTGCCTGACCAGTATGGACAAAGCCCGAATGAAAATAGTTTAGGTTCAGGTGTAATTGTACGTCCAGACGGTTATATCCTGACCAATAACCACGTGATTGCGCAAGCCGATCAGATTGTAGTGGCTTTGCAGGATGGCCGTCGTGCTGAAGCCAAGGTGGTTGGAACTGATCCGGATACCGATCTGGCCGTGATCAAGATTGAACTGACACAATTGCCAGTTCTGCCATTTAAACTCAGTGACAATGAAGTCGGTGACGTCGTTTTGGCCATTGGTAACCCATTTGGTGTGGGTCAAACCGTAACGCAAGGGATTATTTCAGCAACAGGGCGTTCAGATCTGGGCATTAATACCTATGAAGACTTTGTGCAAACCGACGCTGCAATTAACCCGGGAAATTCAGGCGGAGCCTTGATCGATGTCGCAGGTAACCTGATTGGGGTGAATACGGCAATTTTCTCGCAAACTGGTGGTTCACTGGGGATTGGTTTCGCCATTCCAGCCAAAATCTGCCAGCAGGTGATGAATGCTATTCTGAAAGATGGCCGTGTCGTTCGTGGCTGGTTAGGAATCAGTTTATTACCGACAGAACGTGATGATGTACTGCAACCTAAAGAGAAAGGGGTAACTGTCGCAGAAGTGCTGGCAGATGGACCGGCAGCGAAAGCGGGCATTCAGCGTGGCGATAAAATTATGAAAGTGAATGAGGAAGAGATCAGTTCGGCTTCGCATTTGATTAATTTTGTTGCCCTGCAAAAGCCGAATAGTACCATTCAGATTGAAGTGGAGCGTGCTGGCAAAACCATGATGCTGGATGTAGTAGTGACTGAGCGTAAAGCACAAAACAGTTCTTCTCAATATATTCCACTGCCCGGTCAGTAAGTTTTTATTTAAAAAAATCCCTCTGCAGAGGGATTTTTTTGCTTGTTATTTTTTAGTTACCTGATACAAAAATGAAATACGGCTTTTGGTTTAAATCATTTAACTTGATGAAATTACATCAAAAGAGAAAATAAAAAATGACTTTTATGACGGCGGATCAGGCCAAGGTTTTATCAGATGTGGCCAATTTAAATATTGAGGTCTATAAGCCGCGTCTAGCCAAGTTAATTGAAGAAAATGCGAAACAGGGTAATACCGCAGTCATTACTGTATTTCCCAAACATTTGCCTTTGGAAGATATTCGGGCTTTATCAGCCGAGTTGACTGAACTGGGCTATAACGTACGTTTTGAAGTGCTGGAGTTTTATTATAGCTTTAATGTGTACTGGCTCTAGTGTGAATCTTCATTAACTAAGGCTTATTTTGAGCCACTATTTTACTGGATCGGTCTGATTTGATCTTATGAGTGATCGGGCTGTATGTGATCAAAGGCGCGAGTTTTTATAAGTAGGTGCTCAACTCTAAAAAATCCATCAGTTTTATTTTAGAATCATTATTGTAATGTACCGAGAATCTACAATTTCTCGGTACATATTCATTTGACGGATAGGCTGAGATCAGGGTAAGCAACTAAAATCAGCTGAGCTTTATTTAGCCTAAGTAACTTATGAATCATCTGCAAAATTAAATTGTGAGCTCATTTCTAAAACGGCTCAATTTCATCTGCAACCAAATTATTCCTCATTCACCTGATATTCCTGGATCACTTCAAGTGCCGCCCGAAATGCCTCCTGAGTTGCTGGTGCACCGCAATATGGCAGGCTATGGAGTAACACTTCCTGAATTTCCTCAACCGTCGCGCCGTTGTTAAGAGCGCCCCGAACATGGCCTTTTAATTCAGTGGGGCTTTTTTGAGCCGTAAGGAAAGCAATGGTAATTAAAGAACGATATTTACGTGGCAATACACCTTCACGTTGCCAGGTTGAACCCCAGGCATGTTCATTAATCCAGTCTTGTAGAGGCTGGGTAAAAGGCACGGTATTTTCCTGTGCACGTTTGACAAAGCTTTCGCCCATGACATCAGTACGCACTTTCAGGCCATTTTCATAATCTTGTTGTGACATGGTTTACCCTCAATTTTCTTATAGCTCTAGCTTAGTGCTTTTTATGCGAAATACCATCGTGCCATAGTCGTAAAAAAGTGGCTAAAAAGCCACTTGGAAAGGTTCTAAAGTGAAATATTCAACTACGATCCCACTTTGGAATTTATGACACCTTTGGTCAAAGTTTGATTTAAGGCGAAGTTGAGTGTGAAGGATCGGTTTGAACAGAAGTATCGGTTCCTGTCGCATCTGCTTTACGGATATGGGGGTTCTCCAACTCCAATACTTCCTGTAAATGCAGATCAAAGACATCTGTGAGCATGCTGTCATAACGACGTGCATTATAGTGAAGCAGTTTTTCTGCTTCTCTATCATTAATAAAGCCATGTTGCTGTGCATCTGTCACATGCTCGGCAAAGCTTAAACCTTTAAACTGACCTTTGTTTTCAGCTTTTTTAAAGCGATCCCAAAGCTGTTCAATATCCAGTAGCAAAGCGAAAGTCGATTCCATGCGTCCAGTGACATCAGTTTCATGGGTATTGTAATAGACATGCTTTTTCAATACCTGACGGAATGCGTTATCTTCCATCATGCTATTTGCAACCTGCTGTTTAAGCTGGTCTGAGGGTTTGTGTACAGGACGGCCAAATGGGAAACATAACAGCTTGACCATGCCTGCTGCTGCACCGGCCGGGAAGTTAGCAAACAGATCATAAAATGCTTCCTGCGCTGTATAGAGTGACTTTTCTATTGCAAGCTGTGCATGCAAACGTTCAGCTTCAGTCTTTTTGCTATGCTCAAAATACTTCAGAATAGAGGAGGCAATAAGCAGGTGAGCATGAATATCGGCGAGACGTCCGGACAGCATTTCTTTGCGTTTGATATCGCCTGCCAGCAAACCCAGACACATGTCTGCGGTTAAGGCAAAGTTGGCGCTCAGCCGGTTAATGACCTTGTAATAAGGTCGGGTAAACTCAACCGCACTTTGAGGTGCTGTACTTGAACCACCCGTAAATGCGTAGGCAAAGGAACGGGCGGTACGGTTAAAGGTATAACCCAGATGTTTAAACAGTAAATGATCAAAAGGCTTGAGTGCTGCTGCCGGGTCTTCAGCCTGTAAGAGTTGTAACTCTTCATAAAGATAAGGATGACAGCGCATTGAACCCTGACCGAAAATCATCAGGGAACGACTGAGAATATTTGCACCTTCAACGGTAATGGAGACAGGAATTGCCTGATAATAAGGTGCCAGAAAATTACGTGGCCCCATCTGAATGGCGCGGCCACCGACCACATCCATCCCGTGATTTACTACCTTACGCATTCCCTCCGTGGCATAGTATTTGGCAATCGCTGTCATTACAGCAGGCTTGCCGCCCTGATTAAGGCCACAAGTCACCAGATAACGGAAAGCTTCCAGCATATAGGTATCACTGGCAATTTCACTATTGACTTCCTGAACACCTTCAAACTTGCCGACTGAAATTTTAAATTGTTGACGGATTCGGGAAAAAGCCCCGACATTTAAATAAGTCATTTCTGCCGCAGAAGTAGACAGTGCCGGTAGGGAAATGCCACGACCCACAGCCAGACATTCCATCAGCATGCGCCAGCCCTTACCGGCATTTTTTACGCCACCAATAATCCAGTCCAGAGGAATAAATACATCTTTACCTTCAACTGTACCATTCATGAATGGTGGGCCGGGATTATGACGAGGACCTACTTGCACCCCTTCGTGACTGGCAGGTAGCAGGGCACAGGTAATACCATATTCTGTCTGTTCGCCCAAAAGATGATCCGGGTCATACATTTTAAAGGCCAGACCTACCACTGTTGCAATGGGTGCCAGCGTAATCCAGCGTTTGGAAAAATTCATTCGCAAGCCTAGGACTTCCTGACCTTCAAACTGGCCATAGCAGACCACGCCAGTATCGGGAATAGCGCCTGCATCAGAGCCGGCTTCAGGACTGGTCAGGCCGAAACAGGGAATTTCTTCACCTCGCGCCAGGCCCGGCAGGTAACGGTTTTTCTGTTCCTCAGTACCATAATGCAGCAATAGTTCACCCGGGCCGAGAGAGTTCGGTACCATGCAACTCACGGCCGTGGTGAGGGAGCGAGAGGAAATCTTGCTCATCACCCGGCTTTGAGCAAAAGAACTAAATGCGCGACCACCATATTCTTTGGGAATAATCAGGCCCAAAAAACCATGCTCCTTAATATATTGCCAGACATGATCAGGCAGCGCTTTCTGCTCGTGAATTTCCCATTCATCCAGCATGCTGCACAAGGTTTCAACTTCATTGTCCAGAAAGGCCTGTTCTTCTAGCGAGAGTTTTGGATAAGGATAGCTATTAAAGGTTTCCCAGTTCGGTGCACCCATAAACAGTTCTTTTTCCCACCAGCTGGTTCCAGAGTCGAGTGCTTCACGCTCTGTCGGACTGATGCTCGGCATGGCATTGGCCAGTGCTTTATAGGCCGGTCTGGAAATAAACGACATGCGCAAAGGGTCGATTATCACCACGAGGCTGATCAGGATGAGCGGGATACCAAGAATCAGTGACCACGGACTAAGAAAGGCACAGACCACTGACACGACCATCAGCACGATTGCACCTGCACTACGCGAGAGCTGAAAATAGAAAACTGCCCATAAACTCAGTAATAGCAGTAGCACAGCGAAAATAAATGACATTGTTATATTTCTCCAGATTTATACAACACTGGCTTTGTCTGGATTTCTCGGATATTTCACCACCGTTCATTCATTTTTAGTCGTTCGAGAATCAGACAGGTTTAGCATTGGATTTGTGAGAATGATCTTTTTAAGTATGGCAACGATATGTTTAAGTCTTGCATCTATTTTGAGGTTGTTGGAAAAATGATCAATCTTCAAGTGAGAACGCGCAAAGAAATGTGAAGATAAGTAATGACTTAATCTTTATCTAAAATAAAAAATGGGGTTTAACGCTCAGTAAAATTTTAATATGGATATTAAAAAGCCCTCTACTGGAGAGTAAAGCTGATCAGTTAAAGAATTTAGAAATAGACTCTTTAACTGCTTAGTCGTTCAAGGTCGTTCAAGATGGAGTCTTAACTTTTTAAATCAAATATTTGTAAAACATTTGTTACTTTGGTTTTGCCCAAATGAGAAGCGAAACTTCGCAAGGAAGGCATCTTGTGATCCCTCACTGCAAAACTCGTCAGCCACTATCGACTCGTCAATTTGTCATGGAAACCATCATTTTTTTAATCTTGCGGTGCAATACACCTGATGCCTCAAACAGTTGCGGATGACTTTGCTATCTATCAAATATAATACTGAATTTAAAAAAGAAAATGCCAGTCAATTGCTTAACTGACTGGCATTACTCTACTTGAGGGGGCTTTTATTTCATTGGTTTAAACAGGACTAAGCTTCAATGGCCTTAACAGCAATTTTCTTGGCAGGGTCAGTTTTACGACGCACTGCTGGAACCGGTTCGCCGTAGTATTGACGATCGGCAAAGTAGCTTGAACGAACCATGGGTGCTGCCCAGATATTGCGGAAGCCCAGTTTTTGGCCATGTTCGGTATAACGTTCGAATTCTTCAGGGGTCACAAAGCGATCAATCGCTGCATGTTCTTTAGAAGGCTGTAGATACTGACCAATCGTCACATAGTCCACGCCGTGTGCATGCAAATCGTCAAGTAAGGCAAGCACTTCTTCTTCAGTCTCACCAATACCGACCATCAGGCCACATTTGGTTGGAATATTCGGGCAATATTCTTTAAACATTTTTAACAGGTTTAAAGAGTGCTGATAATCAGAACCTGGACGCATCGCCTTATATAAACGCGGCACTGTTTCAATATTATGATTAAACACATCGGGTGGACATTCGGTCATGATGCGCAGTGCAATATCCATACGGCCACGGAAGTCCGGTACCAGAATTTCAAGTAAAGTTTTTGGACTTAAAGCACGTGCTTCTTTAATACAATCGACAAAATGCTGCGCACCACCATCGAGTAAGTCATCACGGTCTACAGAGGTAATCACGGCATATTTCAACCCAAGATTAGCAATGGTTTCGGCCATGTGGCGCGGTTCATCTGCATCCAATGCATTTGGTCGACCATGTGCTACATCGCAAAATGGACAGCGACGGGTACAGATATCACCCATAATCATAAAGGTTGCGGTACCGCCACCAAAACATTCAGGCAGGTTTGGACAGGCTGCCTCTTCACAGACAGTATGTAGTTTTTGCTCGCGAAGCGTTGTTTTAATCCGTTGTACTTCTTCCGGCGCTGCCATCTTTACGCGAATCCAGTCCGGCTTACGTGGTGTTTCAACCGTAGGGATCACTTTTACAGGAATACGAGCGACTTTCTCTGCGCCACGAAGTTTGACACCCTGTTCAGGTTTACGGTTTTCAGACATATTCAACTTTTCCACTGTTTTTGAAGGGGGAGATGATCAAAGATAGCGCGTTTATTATAACGAACTTAGCTATAAATAGGGCAAAAAGGGGTATTCATTTAAAAAATGTTCTCATCAACCAATATATGTGAGTTAAATACACAAAATCAACAGGATTTACGTCATAATAAGCAGGTAGATTAAAGTGAATTTTTTAATTTTGAGGAGCGTTGAATGCCACGTAAAAAAGAGGTCGTTAGTGGGACTTTCGTTAAATATGATGCGGTAGTTCTAGGTTCGGGCCCTGCGGGCGAAGGCGCGGCAATGAAACTTGCCAAATCTGGTAAGCGTGTTGCAATCGTTGAGATGCGTGAACAGCTAGGTGGTAACTGTACCCATGTAGGTACTATTCCAAGTAAAGCATTGCGTCAAACGGTATCCAGTATTATCCGTTATCAACGTGATCCACTGTTTCAGAAAGTTGGGGACTGGAAACAGTTCACCATGAAGCAAGTATTGCGTCATGCGCATAAAGTGATTCAACAACAAGTAGATACACATTCACGGTTCTATGACCGTAACAAGATCGATATCTATCATGGTCGAGCCTATGTTCAGGATCAAAATACTATTTTTGTATTTAGTCCAGACGGCATTAAAGAAACCTTGGTGTTTAAGCAACTGGTCATTGCCAGCGGTTCACGTCCGTATCGCCCAGAAATTCTTGATTTTAATCATCCACGTGTATTTGATTCAGATAAAATTCTGGATCTGGACTTTTCTATCCAGAAAATCATTATTTATGGCGCAGGTGTAATTGGCTGTGAATATGCATCGATTTTTATTGGTCTTGGGCATAAAGTTGATTTGATCAATACCCAGCACAAACTGTTAAGCTATCTGGATGATGAAATTTCCGATGCGCTGTCTTATCACTTGCGTGAGCAAGGGGTGCTGATTCGTCACAATGAACAGATCGACTTCCTGGAAACATTTGATGATCACGTGGTGATGCACACGCAAAGCGGCAAAAAAATTAAAGCCGATGCAATTTTGTGGTGTAACGGCCGTTCAGGCAATACCGATGGTTTAGGTCTTGAAAATGTAGGTCTGAAACCAAACAGCCGTGGTCAATTGACTGTAAATGATCAATATCAGACTGAAGTTGAAAATATTTATGCTGCCGGTGATGTAATCGGTTGGCCGTCGCTTGCATCTGCTGCTTATGACCAAGGTCGTTGCGCGGGTGCCAATATGAGCGGTGAGCCAGACGTTGCCCCCGTTACTGATATTCCAACCGGAATTTATACCATTCCCGAGATTTCTTCGATTGGTAAAACTGAACAGCAGTTGACTGAAGAAAAAATTCCGTATGAAGTCGGTCAGGCCTCGTTCCGTCATTTGGCGCGTGCGCAAATTACCGGTGACACTATGGGCGAATTAAAGATTTTGTTCCATCGTGAAACGCTGGAAGTTTTGGGTGTACATTGCTTCGGTAATAATGCATCTGAAATTATCCACATTGGTCAGGCGGTGATGAACAGTCCAAACAATACGATCAAGTATTTTGTGGAAACCACGTTTAACTATCCGACCATGGCGGAAGCCTACCGTGTAGCGACACTCAATGGTATGAATCGTTTATTCTAAGCGAGATGTTTGCCTTGGATTTAAAAAACCCGTAAGTGAAGGCTTGCGGGTTTTTTGTTTTAAATGCTTTAAATCAGCTAGAAGATAAAGCATTGACCAATTCAATTCGGATGAAGATAAAGTTGATTAACTTGGTTTTTAAGCAGCCATTTTTCGGCATTCTTCTGCACAACGGCGACAGGCTTCTGCACATTGCTGACAATGTTCATGTTGGTGCTGACTGCATTCCTCTGCGCAATAATCACAAGCCTTGGCACACAGCTCGCAGATTTCCTGCATAAAAGGCGATTGCTTCTGCTCCATACGCGCGCAGAGCTGACAAATATCGGCACAATCCAGACAACGCTGGATGCATTCACGCATCATTTCTACATGTTCTTCTTTTAAGCAGGCAGCTGCACAAGCAATACAGGTGAGGGAGCAGCTCATACAGGTTTGAACACAATCTGACAAATGACTGGTATTCATCTTTTTCTCCTTAAGGCGATAAACATATTCATGACTGAATACGCTAAGCAGAAAAAGGAAAACACACTAGGTTAATTAGGTGAGAAAAAGTAAAGAATAACTTGGTTATGTAAAGGATATACGAAAGAATCTTATATTGATTAAGCTTGAAAATAAAATTCACTCGAGCAGAACTGGCAATATTCCAAAAATAAAACACCGTTGAGGTGGTTAGTTCCTCAATGCTGAAAGTGTATACCTCGCTGATCTAATTCTTCTGGAAGGCTGGATTATCCCTTTTTTATTATGATGTTTCTCATTAAAACGGGCGACTACTGGCAAGACTGATCCGTTTAAGCAAATGGTACTGATCGGCTGGAAAAAGACAACGGGAGTGTAAAGTCTCGGAATTTTCTTGTTCATGAGCATCTAAGAAAATTTCCAGATTGAAATAAAATTAAAAAAGTAATGATCAGTTTATGAATAACCTTGTATTTTTATTATTCTATTGATTATGAATCATTTAAGTTATTGTGCTGTGAATTGTGTTTATTTAGCTGAGTAAATTTCAGCAGTTTAATGCGCACAAAAGGCCTGATTAAAGTATTCAAACAGCTGCGGTGTCTGGATCCATAATGCCACCGACAGAGCGAATAAAAGCAAGAGCGCCACAGCAATCGAGATTTTGAGTATGAGCATAGAATCAGTCATGCACAATTTGCTCCTCATTGACCCAGAAATGTACCAATACGCCAAAAATGCTTAAGGCAATCGACAGCATCCAGACAGCATTATAATTACCACTCAAGTCATGATTGACTCCGCCAAGATAACCACCGAAAAACGAGCCGACCTGATGGGTAAAAAACACGATACCGCTGAGCATGGTCAGGTATTTCACCCCGAACATATTCGCCACAATGCCGTTGGTGAGCGGAACGGTCGATAGCCAGAGTAATCCCATAATGACACCAAAGGCATAGACTGTCCATGTGCTCAGTGGCAGCATGAGAAAGGCAATAATTGCGATCCCGCGTAAGCCATAGAGACCCATCAACAAATGCGGCTTGGAATATTTACCCCCGAGCCAGCCCGCAGTATAGGTGCCGACCACATTAAATAGACCCACCAATGCCAGAAAAATAGTCCCTGTGGTGGCATTAAAACCGTGATCAATCAGATAACCCGGCAGGTGAATGCCAATAAATACCACCTGGAAACCGCAGACAAAAAAGCCCATAGACAGAAACCAGAAGGGTTTATGATTTTTCACTACCAGCAGAATCTGTTTAAAACTGAGGGACACTTTATTGGGTGTAGATGCTGCATTTGGATGAATATACATTGGTGCTTTCAGCATCCAGGCCAGTGGTACAATCAGGGCAATCAAAATCGCACTGACCACCAATGCTCCTGACCAACCGACATTCTGTAACAGCAACAGGGTCGAAGGCAGCATGATAAACTGGCCAAAAGATCCGGCCGCACTGGCAATACCCATCGCCAGACTGCGTTTTTCTGGTGGTGCAGCACGTCCTACAGCAGACAGTAAAACCGGGAAAGATGTTGCAGACAGGGCCAGACCTAAAATCAGGCCCACACTCAGATTTAACAGCAGTCCAGTAGAACTGATCGCCATGAGTAGCAAGCCCACGGCATAGAGTGCCCCACCTACGGCAACGACAATCTTGCTGCCATATTTATCTGCGAAGGCTCCAGTAATGGGTTGTACTGCTCCCCAGATCAGGTTTTGCATGGCAATCGCCAAGCTAAAAACATTATGTCCCCAACCAAATTCATCACTCATCGGCACCAGATAAAGACCAAATGCATGACGTACGCCCAATGACAATGCCAGAATGATAGCGGAGCCAATCAGCATAAAAATAAGCGCTTTGGAAAATGGAGTATCGGACATAGGGTGAGCATGCAGATGAAATAAGCGCTTATGGTATTCGATTCAAGCTATGGAGGCGATAAAATAAAAATTAATCAAAAGATAAATTTTTTTTATCAATATTTTAAGCTTAAAAAAACGGCCGAAGCCGTTTTCCTAAAACCTGATCTTGAAATTAGAAACGCATCCCGAATCCTGCATAGGCCAGAATAGGATTGATTTCCACATCAGCTTTTGAGCTAATCAGGGTTTGTCCGGTATTTTCATTAATTACTGTAATTTTAGATTCATTTTTCAAATGGGCATAAGATACTGAACCAACTGCAAACCATTTCTCATTGAAATCATAAGTGAAGCCCACAGTCGCTACGGGAGCAAAGGCATCGGTAGCCTCAAGATCCACTTTCATTCTGCCAGTACTGTCCTTCATTTCCAAGGAAGCACCAGCATTCTGATTAATAATATTCTGGATCATATGACCTGCAGCAACGAGATCAGATTCAATGCCTTTATCCATTTCAAGCTCATTGAAATAAGCGTACATTAAGCCTACCCCTACATAAGGTCTGAATTTATTGACCCCGGTTTTACCAAAATGATACTGGAATTCAAAAGCAGGGGTCCAGGCACGTGCTTCTGCTGCTTTGCTAGACTGGGCTAGATCTGTAATTCTAATGTCATTAGCAAGATTCAAATTACCTGCAATCCCGCCTAATGGCGTTGCCACAGCGGCAAATGGCGCATAGATTGTGCCTTTGCCCTTGATATCGACCTTGGGAGGAATGCCGGCTTTCATTTCAAACGAAATATTATCGGTAAAATAGTAGTTGGACATAATGCCTAAGGTAGTGACATCATCGGCTTCCAGACCTGTTCCTGGATTATCCCATTCTGAAAGACCATATACGTAGGAATCTCCAGAAAGGCCACTAGATACTTTACCCCCAAATGCACCAATTAGTCTGACTAATCCTTCAACCACACGGTTTGGTTTGCGGTCGGGGTCAAGGTTGTCTATGACGGTTTGCGCCTGAATATCTCCAACTTTAGATTGATAGCCTTCATTAATCGCAGTATTGACACGAACAGGCTGTGCTTTACCTTGCGGCATGACATGCAAGGCACCGACTGATACAGAAAAGCGCTTAAAGCCATCTCCATCCTGCAGACTAAAATAAGGTGAATCTGCATGTGCAACCATAGGTAAAGTGGCTAGGCCTGCCATACATGCCAGCATTGTTTTCATTGATTTGGAACTCCATGTCCACTGTGTTTATTCGTTTTTCTAGTAAATTTATTATGTGAATTTCATTAAAAAATTCAGTTATAGAACAACAGGTCAAAGGTTAACCGTTGGTTAATATTTGTATCTATCGTATATTTTATGTTTTGTGGGATTGGGTTATTTAGATCAAACTACCTGAAAAATAGCTATTTAAGTCCATTATGCCCAGCTGGCCTTAGAAAACATTTGGTCTTTTTATCAGCATGTTTTTGATTTTGTATTTGACGCTCATGTTTGAGTTGAGACAAAGCACAGGGGGGGAAGTGGTTTGAGAATTGGCTAGTTTTTTTCTGCATGACTGCAGCCAGAAAAAGAGCTGGATGAATTTATCCTAGATCATGCTACCCAGTCACCTGAGTTTTTTTGTACAATAGGCACATATATTATTGAGTGAATCATATGAGCACCCAAACGCCTCCCCAAAAAAAGCCCCTAGTTAATTTGCCTTTCCCGATCAAACAAGCGGAGCAAAATGCTGCGGAAGAAGTTCTGGAAGATTTAAGACCAAGACCGCAGCGTTATGCTGACCGTACCTGGATGCCACCACGCGGTACGCGTCGTTCAATGGGTAAACGTTAATTGGTCGAACTCAAAAAGCTATGATGAGTCATGGCTTTTTTTGTGTAAATTTTTAGATATTCAGCAATTAATATTTCATCTATTTCCTTATTTCTCGAGCAGATAAAACCCTGGCCAGATTTTTCTCATTTCTCATTTCTCATTTCTCATTTCTCATTTGCATGATCTTGATCGAATACATGCAGCATCTCAAAAAGCTCATCGCTAAGCAGAATAAAATAATTAGTTGATCTATTGACCTTGCACATCTTATACCCATAAAAAAGCCAATTCAGAAATTGGCTTTTAGAGAGATAAGTTATTAGCGAATAGTTTTACGTGCTTTATTTTCCGGTTTCGGTGGCGCAATTTCTCGTACTCCTTGCCATACATCAATAAAGTCTTTTTCATTGAGATTATATAGCTCAAGTAGCGCTAAAATTACACCACCAAACAGCATGCCGCCTTCTGAATGACTCTGGAAGTCGACCAGTTTAGTATTTAGGTTATGCAGAATATCTTCAATTTCAAAGACACGTTCCCGCCCATTGCTGTCGGTTGGATAGATCTGGGTATTTAAAATAATTCTTGCCAGACTTTTTTCATTTTCACTTAGTGGTAGTTCTTCAATCAGTTCATCCGTCGCCGGAGTTAAAATGACTGAATCACGGAATATGGTATGTAGGAAATTTGCTGTTAGTTTAGGTAAAGGTTTTTCTACAAAAGGGCGAAAAGATTGCGGGAAAATGACATTGCGTGAAATGCCTTTAAACATCGGTGCAATTTCTTCGACTTTATAACCTGCGATCCCGCATCCTAAAGACGTAATAAAATATTTATTTTTAGAATGGTTTTTGGTGTAAATCTTGAAGTCATCGATATAGTGCTGGATTTGTGACAGCGGCATTTGCTGCAAATGCTCGTTCATGGTGGGAATCGCATAGCTTTGACCCGACCAGCCACGACCGACGCCCATCACTGCACCAAAATGCTCAAGCGCTGTTCTTGCTGCACCTGCACCATGCTGTCCCGCCAGATTGCTGCCAAAAACAAACACGGTATTTTCCGGAAGGGATTTAACAATACTTTCATCGTGATAGTGGTAAGTCATAATTGTCTATTCGAGGCCATCCTGATCTTCATGTTGCCTTTGATCGGGGTTGGGGTCAAGTAAAAAGCAGGGATGGCCTGAATGTTGAAAGACTGACTAAATATGAGAATTCTCAACATATTTCTCGACTGTCATCATCTGTTGGATTTCGGTATTTTGGCTATGGAATCTGCTCCGGCAAGTCTGAAATCTGCTAAAATTCCTGATCCGCATTCGAGTTGAGACATGTAGCTGTGACTGATAAGCAACCCTTTGAATTAGTAACCAGTTATCAACCCGCAGGTGATCAGCCACAGGCCATTGAAAAGCTGGTCAAGGGTATTGAACAGGGCTTTCATGATCAGCTTTTACTGGGCGTTACCGGGTCGGGTAAGACTTATACCATGGCCAATGTAATTGCACAGACCCAGCGTCCGACCATTGTCATGGCACATAACAAAACGCTGGCTGCACAGCTTTATGGCGAATTTAAAGCATTTTTCCCGAATAACGCCGTCGAGTATTTTGTCAGTTATTATGATTATTATCAGCCGGAAGCTTATGTGCCATCTTCAGATACTTTTATCGAGAAAGATGCCGCAATTAATGACCATATTGACCAGATGCGTCTTTCCGCGACCCGATCATTATTAGAACGTCGTGATGCAATTATTGTCGCATCAGTTTCTGCAATTTATGGTTTGGGTGATCCGAATGCCTACATGAGCATGTTGCTGCATGTGGTGGAAGGCGACCGCATTGGTCGTGATGACATTATCCGCCGTCTGGTCGAAATGCAGTATTCGCGTAATGAACTGGAATTCCTGCGCGGTACTTATCGTATTCGTGGGGAAATTATCGATATTTTTCCGGCAGAATCGGATCAGGATGCCATCCGGATTGAACTGTTTGATGATGAAGTCGACTCCATCCGCTGGTTTGATCCACTGACCGGAAAAATGGTGCGCAAAGTCCCGCGGGTGACGATTTATCCCAAAAGTCACTATGTCACGCCAAAAGACAATTTATCCCGCGCGATTGAAACCATTCGGGAAGAACTCAAAGAACGACTGGTGTTCTTTCGTGAAAATGACAAATTGCTGGAAGCGCAGCGGATTGAACAGCGTACCCGTTATGATCTGGAAATGATGCAGCAGTTGGGCTATACCAATGGCATCGAAAACTACTCGCGTCATTTGTCTGGACGTCCTTCAGGCGAGGCGCCGCCAACCTTGTTCGATTATATTCCCGATGATGCCTTGCTGATTATTGATGAATCGCATGTGACTGTGCCACAAATTGGTGCCATGTATAAAGGTGACCGTTCGCGCAAAGAAAATCTGGTGAATTACGGCTTCCGTTTGCCAAGCGCGCTAGATAACCGCCCGATGAAATTTGAAGAATGGGAACGCATTGTCCCGACCACCGTTTATGTCAGCGCAACGCCAGCACGTTATGAACTGGAAAAATCGCAGCAGATTGTCGAGCAGGTGGTACGTCCGACCGGTCTGATCGATCCTGAAATTGAAATTCGTCCGGTACTGACGCAAGTCGATGATGTACTTTCAGAAATTAATCTGCGCAAAGATATCAATGAGCGGGTACTGGTCACCACCTTGACCAAGCGCATGGCAGAAGACCTGACCTCTTATTTAAAAGAGTACGGGATTAAGGTCGCTTATTTACACTCGGATATCGACACCGTTGAGCGCGTCAAGATTATTCATGAGCTGCGTACTGGCGTACACGATGTGCTGGTCGGGATTAACCTGCTGCGTGAAGGTCTGGATATGCCGGAAGTGTCACTGGTTGCGATTCTGGATGCCGATAAAGAAGGTTTCCTGCGTTCTGAGCGTTCTCTCATTCAGACTATCGGGCGTGCTGCGCGTAACCTGAAAGGGAGGGCGATTTTGTATGCAGATCGAATAACTGACTCAATGCAAAAAGCCATTGATGAGACAGATCGACGTCGTGCCAAGCAGATTCAGTTTAATGAAGAGCATGGTATTACTCCGCGTAGCGCAGTCCGTCAGGTAATCAAGGAAATCGATACCGGTGAAATATTGGATGATGATTCAATTGAATTGAAAGCTTCTGATCAGGCGCGCGCGATCAGTGCAGATGAACGACATATCATGGCAGACCCGAAAATGTTTGCGAAGCATATTAACAAGCTTGAAAAGGAAATGCTGAAAGCCTCTAAAGAGTTACAGTTTGAGCAGGCTGCACGTCTGCGTGATGAAATTTTGCGCTTAAAAGCCCAGATGTTTGATTGATTTTTTTTACATGAAGTTTTATTTCGATGACCTAAAGTCAATCATAAACCAAACATAATGTAACAAATCAAGTGCTTGGATAAGGCTATTGTAAGAACAGAAAATTTTTAAATAAATATTTTGTGAACATATAATAGGTATTTTTATGACAACTCAAAATTCTTCAGGTAATGGATTGAAGCTGGCAAAAATTGCTGTGGGTAGTGCGGTTCTTCTTGGTTTTGGCGCGGCGACGATGGCCTATGCGCAAAATGAGCCATTAGCCACTGTTGAAAAAGTAGAACTGGACCGTTATTTGGGGACTTGGTATGAAGTGGCGCGCAAGCCTTTGTCTTTTCAAAATAAATGCGATCGTGATGTCACTGCAACCTATACCTTAAATGAAAATGGCAATATTGTGGTCGATAACCGCTGTATGAAAAAAGATGGTCAGCCCACCCAATCCTTGGGTGAGGCATTTGTGCAAGATCCACCGCAAAATACCAAATTAAAAGTCAGTTTCCTGCCCGAATTTATTCGCTGGATTCCGGTCGGGCGTGGCGATTATTGGGTCTTAAAACTGGATGAGAATTATCAAACCGTTCTGGTCGGTGAGCCTAAACGTAAATACATGTGGATACTGTCACGTAATCCGCAATTAGATAAAAATGTTGTAAACGAATATTTGCAATATGCACAGTCTGTGGGTTATGACCTGAGTGATGTGATTCATACCAAACAAACGCAAAGATAGAAATATCTTCTTAATCGAAACCATGCTTAGGCATGGTTTTTTATTTTTATGCCTAAAAATCTAGTTTAAAGTGGGGTAGTAATTTCACTTTAAATAGATGAAGCATCAAGCTTTCTAGTGTACTAATCGTTATAATGCCGGCGAATGAAAGTAGAGTTTGACTATGTATAAAGGCATTGCGTTATCTGTATTGGCCTCGGTGGTTTTCGGGGTGCTCTATGTATTTACGCCTTTCTTACAGCCTTTAGATAGTGAACAGACCTTTGCCTGGCGCATGCTGGCCACGATTCCGTTTTTAACTGCCTTTATGTGGTGGTCGGGTGATCTGCAACATATCAGCAGTATCTTTAAGCGGGTTTTGCAGCAACCTGCCTTGTTGATCTGGCTGCTGATCAGCTCCTTGTTATGTACCACACAATTATGGCTGTTCTTGTGGGGCCCTATCAATGGCCGTGGCCTAGAAGTCTCACTCGGCTATTTTTTGTTGCCTCTGGTGATGGTGCTGGTCGGCTGTATGCTCTATAAAGAAAAATTGTCATCATTCCAGATGGTCGCTGTCGCTTTGGCGGTATTGGGTGTAGGGCATGAGATCTGGCGAATTGGTTCAATCGCATGGGAAACGGTCTATGTGGCTTTGGCCTATCCTTTGTATTTTTTCATGCGGCGTAAATTTGCTACGGATCATTTGGGGGGCTTCTGGTGGGATCTATTTCTGATTTTGCCCGCTGCATTTTATCTGGGTTTTATTTATAGCGACTCGATGCAGCTCATGTTAAATCATTCTCATTTGATCTGGGCAGTATTGGTACTGGGTTTTTTGAGCGCACTGGGACTCGGTAGCTATATTCTCGCCAGCCGATATTTACCCTTTGTGATCTTTGGATTGTTGAGTTATCTGGAACCTGTGCTGTTGGCCTTTGCCTCGATGGCTTTGGGGGAGCGTGTGGAAGCTGGCGAGTGGCTGACTTATATTCCAATTTGGCTTGCCGTATTGGTGCTGGTGATTGAAGGAATTCTGCATCTATTTAAGCAGCGTAAACAGCAATTAGCGCTTAAAAAAAATCTGGCAAACTATCAGGATCGACTAGACTCTTAAAATTAAAAAGAGATCGAATGAATAAACAACATTTAACAAATTTCTGCTCCGTACGGGAAAACGCATGCTTTTAAAATTTTTGAATGCAAAATCATTTAGCTAATTGCAACTATTTCCCAGATTTATAGTGAATATACGTTAAAAACCACTCGTCTCGGTGAGCTTTTGATTCAAAGTTGCCTCCAATTCCATTACAATTATGGGGTTTTGAAATTTATGCCTAGATTTACAATTAATTAGAGGACGTATCTGTGAGCAAAGACACTATCGTTGCCCTACATGCAGAGCACCAAGGTCGCTGGAAAAACCGTGAAGAACTTGCGGAACGCATGATTGCCCTTGTTGGTCAGTTATATCGTGAAAAAAATATTGTAGCTACAGTTTATGGTCGCTCTTTAATTAACCGTTCTGTGATTCAGATCTTGAAAGCACACCGCCGTACTCGCGTACTCGATGTTGAACTTTCGGTTGTAAATACATTCCCAATTCTTGAAGCATTGGCGAAAGTTGAGAACATCGGTTCTGCTGAAGTTGATCTAGGTAAACTTGCTGTTGAATTTAAAGAAAAAGGCGGCGACATCGATGCATTTGTTGCAGACGCTGTTAAATCTCTAGAAGGTAATGCTGCTGCTGTAGAACATAAAGACGTAGTTCTTTATGGTTTCGGTCGTATCGGTCGTATCCTGGCACGTTTGATGATTGGTCAATCAGGTCTGGGTCGCGGTCTTAGCCTGAAAGCAATCGTGGTTCGTAAATCATCTGATGGTGATTTGGAAAAACGTGCATCTCTACTGCGTCGTGACTCGATTCATGGCCCATTTGCAGGCACGATTTCTGTAGATGAAGAAAACGAAGCAATTATTGCAAACGGTAACTTCATTAAAGTGATCTATGCGTCTAATCCTTCTGAAGTGGATTACACAGCATATGGTATTAACAATGCACTTGTGATCGACAACACTGGTAAATGGCGTGATGCTGAAGGTCTTGCTCAACACCTGAAATGCCCGGGCGCTGCTCGTGTTATTTTGACTGCACCTGGTAAAGGTGACATGAAGAATGTGGTTTACGGTGTGAACCAGGCGGACATCCTTGCTGAAGATAGCATCATCTCTGCTGCAAGCTGTACGACTAACGCAATTACTCCAACACTGAAAGTATTGCATGATAAATACACCGTGTTAAATGGTCATGTTGAAACAGTTCACTCGTTCACAAACGACCAGAACTTGATCGATAACTACCATAAAGCGGACCGTCGTGGCCGTGCTGCAACATTGAACATGGTTATTACTGAAACTGGCGCAGCGAAAGCAGTTGCTAAAGCGCTGCCAGCACTTCAAGGTAAATTGACAGGTAATTCTGTACGTGTTCCTACGCCAAATGTATCACTTGCAATTCTTAACCTGACTTTAGGTCAAGACGTTGATCGTGATGAAGTAAACGAATATATTCGTCAGATTTCAATCGGTTCGATCCTTCAAGGTCAAATCGGTTATACCAACTCGACTGAAGTGGTCTCTTCTGACTTTATTGGTTCACGCACTGCAGGTGTATTTGACGCGCAAGCAACAATCACTTCAGGCAACCGTTTAACTGCTTATGTTTGGTACGATAACGAAGTGGGTTATAGCTGCCAGGTATTACGTATTGCTGAACAAATGGGCGGCGTAAGCTATCCTAAAGTTCCTGCAGAAACAAATGCATAATTTGTTGATGTAGTTTAAAAAAGAGTCTCTATGGAGGCTCTTTTTTTATACTTATTTTTTATTGAAGTCGGGTGGATTCGATTCAATCACGAAATGTAAATCAGCTTGCTGACGAAATATTAATCTGTTAGCTTACAAAGAGTAAGTATATTAAAATCAGTAAGTAATAAAATCCCGAGATAGATTTATGACAAATTATGCAATTAGTCCGTTACTAGGGCAGGTTTTATCAACTGAATGTCCATCACGTGAAATATTGGAACATCTTGCCAATAAATGGTCGGTCTTGGTGTTGCGTTGCCTGAGTGAAGGTGTGCATCGTTTTAGTGAACTGAAACAACGGATTGAAGGGGTGAGTGAAAAGATGCTCTCCCAGACTTTAAAAGTGCTGGAACAAGATGGTTTTGTGCTCAGAACGGTTTATCCGGTTGTGCCACCAAAAGTGGAATATCAGTTGACCATTACCGGTTCACAAGCTGCAGATAAAGTGATGCAAATGATTCACTGGATTGAACATGGTTTACCAGAAATTTTAGAAAATAAACAACGTGTTGCCAAATAGAAGCTAAATTGCTTTTGGGGTAGCAAGAGATGAAAAAGTCAGAAAATCTGTTGGCTACTTTACTGGCAGTGTATGCAATCATTTTAGTTTTATGCATTGCGATTTATGCAATCTTCAAACTTTTAGATGTTGATATTGCTTTAGCGACCAATCTCTTGCTTTGGTCAGCAACGATCTTTGCACCGCTTGCAATATTAATGACCTATACCAGTTGGCGAGAGCAGAAAGGGATAGAAGTAATTGCTAATTATTGTAAAGGACTAGTTATTCAACTTGTTGAGCTTGAGCATCTTAGTAATCAAATATGTAATTATTTAATTTATAAACCTGATCGAAATGAAAGTATAAAAATATTGAATAAAAAATTTATATCTATATTTAATGAGCAAGAAGATGCTTTTAAATTTTTAGGTAAAGCAATATCTGATGGAGAATTAAAAGACCAAATTAGGAGATTTCAAAATCAATGTTTGCTTAACTATGTAAGATATAACGCACTGGTTGGTAGTGAAAATTTGGAACATATCGCGAATATTACACCTCAATTAGGTAGTATTCATCGAGAACAAAATTCTAATCTTAGAACAGAGTTAATGAAGTATGTACTTTACCAAAAGGAATAAACCGATCGATTTATTCCTTTGTGAATCAAGCATTTTGCATTTTCTTAAAATCCAAGCGATCAATCAGTAAAATTCCAATCGAGAAAATAAAGCCAAGGATCACGCAACCGATCCATTCAAACTGCTCCCAGGCATAGACTGCACCAAGCGAACCTAAAGCGGCACCACTAAAGTAAATCGTCATATAGACTGCATTAATACGTGAACGCGATTTAAGATCAATCCGATAAACCAGATTCTGATTCAAAACATGGAAGGCTGTCAGACCAAAGTAGGCCATCAGCACACCAATCGCATAGATTACAATATTGTGCTGGGCAAAATATAAGGGCAGTGTAGAGCCGAACATCAGGACAATGCATAGCTTGGCGACCAGATTTTCTCTACCTTGTCCTACGGTTTTGCCTGACCAGCTTGATGAATAAATCCCGATCACGCCCAGTAAGCCAAATAACCCAATTTCGAAATCGGTGAAATAATAAGGTGCATTGCCTAATACAAAAGTCATCGAGGTAAAGATCATCGATAAAATTCCAAAACCCAAGGCACCCGCACAGGCACGCCGGATTAAATGTGGATTCTGACCTGCAAGGCTAAACAAAGAGCGGTAAATGTCACCAATAGTTAAGCCTGCCTGAGCTTGAGTATCGGGTAGTTTTTTCCACATGAGTGCTGCAAAGAGCAAGGTGATCACACCGCTGGATAAATACACACCTTCCCAAGACCAGTAAGTGGAAACAAAGCCGGCAAAGGTACGTGACAGAATAATTCCCATCACCAACCCACTCATCAGCTTACCCACTGTAGCAGCGCTGGATTCAGGTGGGCTAATGGTCGATGCAAAAGGAATTAAGATCTGCGCCGAGATTGCGCCAAAGGTGGCACACAAGGTAAACAGATATAACATTGATAAAGTCGTACTGAATGAAAGCAATATCTGCGAAATGGCTGCAAAGACCATCAGGTTAACGATCAGTTTGCGTTTATTCAGAAAGTCTCCCAAAGGAACCAAAAGCATTAAGCCGAGGACATAACCAATCTGTGCAATCACCACGGCAAAACCGGCCTGACTGGTACTAATGCCCAGACTTTTCTCGATTGAATAGATCAGAGGCTGGTTAAAATAGGCAGAGCCTGCACATAAGCCACATGCCATTGCCATCAATAATACAAATTGTGATGACAATGGACTGACAGATTTCCTTTCTGAATTGCTCATAGGCCCGACTCTTTTAACATTGCCTACACTATAGGCAGTTGCACGACAAAGCAGAAATAATTAAAAACAATCAAGTGATCATTAAAAAGTATATTAAAACAAAAGCATAGAGCTTAGTTTTGAAACTTATCAAAAATTAATGGCTGTTCAATAACATGACAGGATTAAATAAGCGATCTTCATGGAATAGCATATAAATATAGTCGAGAAATTCTTTAAAATATGGCAGAATATGGGGTTTTAAAGTTTTTAGAGGATTGGCAATATGCGCTTTGTTGATGAAGCAGTCATTACCGTAGAGGCTGGCGACGGTGGCAATGGCGTAGCCAGTTTTCGCCGTGAAAAATTCGTGCCATTTGGTGGTCCAGATGGTGGTGATGGTGGTCGTGGTGGCAGTATTTATATACAGGCTGACGACAACACCAGTACGCTAGTTGATTATCGTTATACACGTAAATTCCGTGCAGAACGAGCAAAAAATGGCCGTGGGGCGAACTGTGCTGGTCGTGGCGGTGAAGACACCGTATTAAAAGTTCCAGTCGGAACAACAATTGTAGATGTTGAGTCTGGCGACATTATTGGCGATTTGATCGAAGATGGTCAACGCGTGAAAGTGGCAGCAGGCGGTGACGGTGGTTTAGGAAATACGCACTTTAAATCATCGACCAACCGTTCACCACGTAAGTGTACGCATGGTCAAAAAGGCGAATTCCGTGAAATCCGTCTGGAGCTTAAAGTTCTGGCAGATGTGGGCTTGCTGGGTATGCCAAATGCGGGTAAATCAACCTTCATTCGTGCAGTATCGGCGGCAAAACCAAAAGTGGCAGATTATCCATTTACCACCATGGTGCCAAACCTGGGTGTGGTCGATGCCGACAGTCACCGTTCATTCGTGATGGCCGATATTCCGGGTCTGATTGAAGGCGCATCTGAAGGTGCAGGTCTGGGGATTCGCTTCCTGAAGCATCTGGCACGTACCCGTATCTTGTTACACATCGTTGATGTACAACCGATTGATGGTTCAGATCCGGCGCATAATGCCAAAGCAATTTTGAAAGAGTTAGAAAATTTCTCCCCAACACTTTCAAAACTGCCGATCGTATTGGTGCTGAATAAAGTCGACCAATTGGCTGAAGAAACACGTGAAGAATGGTGTACTCATATTCTTGAAGAATTGCAGTGGGAAGGCCCGGTTTTTGAAACTTCTGGCTTAACCGCTGAAGGTACCAAAGACGTGGTTTACTACCTGATGGATCAGATCGAAGAGCAGCGTGAACGCGAAGCTGAAGATCAAGAATATGCAGCAGAAATGAAAGCATTCCGTGATCAGCTTGAAGCTGAAACACGTGAACAAACCATCGCTGCAAAAGAAGCGTATCGTGAGATGCGTCGTCAGCAACGTCTTGCCGGTATTCTGGGCGACGACGAAGATGATGAAGATGGCGATGATGATAGTGATGTGGAAGTGTACTACGTACGCTAATCTCTGAGAGAAGAGTCTGAGGACAAGATGATAGAAGTGGTAGATGGGCAGCGTCAGCTCAAGGGTTGTAAACGAATCGTTGTTAAAATCGGATCATCTTTACTCACAGCAAACGGACAAGGTTTAGATTTAGATGCCATCTCGCACTGGGCGGGACAAATCGCAGATCTACACAATGCAGGACACGAGATTATTCTGGTGTCTTCCGGTGCTGTGGCTGAAGGTATGGTGCGAATGAAACTTGAGAATCGACCCACCGATCTACCCAGTCTTCAGGCTTGTGCTGCCATTGGTCAGATGGGCCTGATTCATACCTGGTCAAGCGTACTGGAGAAACACCAGATTCGAACGGCGCAGGTATTATTGACCCATGATGATCTGGCAGATCGTCGCCGCTATCTCAATTCATGTGATGCTTTGCAGAACCTGATTGACTGGCGCGTGATTCCAGTGATCAATGAAAATGATACCGTTTCTACCGATGAAATCCGCTTTGGTGATAACGACACGCTGGCTGCCATGGTGGCAGGTCAGGTGCATGCCGATCTTCTGATTATCTTAACGGATCAGGAAGGTATGTTTGACTCAGATCCACGCTCGAATCCAGATGCCAAACTGTTCCATACGGTACGTGCGATGGATGAGAGCCTGTTTGATATGGCCGGTGGTGGTGGTAAATTTGGTCGCGGCGGCATGCTGACCAAAGTTCGTGCTGCACGACTGGCGGCAAAGTCCGGTTGTCCGACCTTAATTGCAAGCGGTGATAGTGATGCTGTGCTATCTCGTCTGATGTCTGGTGAATTGTTAGGAACCTTGTTTGTGACTGACAAAGATCGGATGACCGCGCATCAGCAATGGTTGGCAGCACACCTGCAAACGGCAGGTCGTTTGGTGATTGATGATGGTGCGGTAAAGGCCATTAAAGACAATCATCGTAGCTTGTTGCCTGTCGGCGTCAAAGCGGTTGAAGGACATTTTGAGCGCGGTGATGTGGTGGAATGTGTGGATACACAAGGTCACCGAATTGCAGTCGGTCGTGTTAACTTTAGTTCGCGTTCGGCAGATATTGTACGTGGTCTGGCTTCTGATAAAGTGCATCAGGTTTTAGGTGAAGCGCGTTCACTCGAGATGATTCACCGCAATCATATGGCGATCTACTAAGTCATTCAGATTTAAATTTCAATCATAAAAAATCCCGCTTTCGAGTGGGATTTTTTATGACATCTTAATGCGATTTATTTAATCCAGCCCATCCGGATTAATGGCGCAAACAGTGACTGATGAATAGTTAAAATAAACTGCATGAGTTTATCCTGATATTTCCACCACAATGGTAATCCAGCTAAATTTACTGTTATTGCAATCAGGAATGCACCCAGCATATCCATCGGAAAATGCACACCGACATAAACACGTGACCAAGCTACTAGCCAAGCTGTCCAGATTAGAATTCTTCCCAAATCACGTTGTGATGAAAAATAACAAGATAGGGCAATCCCACTAAAAATACTCATATGATTGCTGGGAAAAGAACCTGTAGGTGCATGTTCGATCAGGGTGCGACCAATATCTATTACAAACGGACGTGGGGTATTCAGGATCGCGGACAATACCTCGCTGATCGACAAGGTAATTGCTGTAAAAATAAATGCCTTGATAATGCCAGTTTTTACTTCATAACTGCCACGGAACCAGGCAATAGCAAAAATCAGCAGAAAGAGATAAACCAGATCATGCGCAATCAGGGAGGCATATTGGATCATCCAGATCGAGGCGTGTTCAGGTACATTTAGGATATGAAACAGGTAAAGATTCAGTTGGTCAAGAGACATGAGCAGAGAGGATTGGTACAAATGTCCGTTACTCTAAACCGGTCAAACCTCAACTCCTACCTGAGTTTGTATGAATTTGTAGCCTTGATTATTAAAGAATATTCAAATGATAGAAAACCACCCAAAAGGGTGGTTCTTAAAAATCCGAATAATATGATGAAATCTTATTTAAACTGAATCGCACCATTGGCACTCACCGTCATTTGCGATTCACCCGCAGCAACTTCCTGCTCTGGAACAGCCATATCCGCCGATGCAGCTTTCATCATGGCCATACGCGGTACAGGTTGTGGTGAATAGTTATTGGTATTCAGATTTAAGTTTACCAGTTGATAACTCGGTTTGTTCCAGGCTTGAGTCAGTGCCTGTGCGCGTTGCTGGAAGTTTTTAGAGGCTTCAATCATCAGCTCATTTTCGACTTTTTTGCGCTTTTCGTCTGAAACTTTGAAGTTAATCGACTGGGTCTGGAAGTGCTGTTGTAATTCAGCAATCAGTTGAGACGCTGCTTTAAAATCTTTCGATTCCAGACGAATCTGGGCACGTCCAAGCCATTCTTTCAATTTGCGGTTATCATTGTCATAAATAGGGTAAGTGCTTTGTGCGCCCGTCTCGATTTTCACAGTTGGATATTTGCGCGCTGTGGCAATGGCCTGATTCATTAGCTGGTTAATTTGTGTAGCCAATTCAGCTGGCTGTTTGTTGGATTTTTCAATATAAAGCACGGCATGCATTTCATCATTCGAGATTTCACGACTGGCCTCTGCTGAAAGATTCACAACATTGTAATTCAGCGATTCGGCCGGAGCTGCAAATGCGCCTGTGGCCAAGGTAGATGCAAGGATAAAACTGGTAAGTGCTAAGAGACGCATGAAATTGTCCTGTTTTTCTTAAAATTGGCCATCTAAGCCGTTGTTAAAATATTAAATCTCAATTGTGATCTTTTTACGAAATATTTGTGGTAAGAGTGTTAAATTTTCTTTCATTTTACACTCTTACTTGATCTATGTTTATCGTTAATAATTAAGTACTTAATGGTGGATTTTAAGCTTTTTTGCCTGAATGTTAGCTGTGCTACAAAAAAGCATAAAAGAACCCGCTTTTCTTTCTGCTGTCACACTGTAAGATGATCATACAGGTTATAGGTTGGTGTGATGTTTTTTTTCGATAAAGATTAGGACAAAATGCGACTGAAAGTTGTTTATTTTCCTGAAAAATTCGGTATCATCCGCCTCCTAGTTATTTAAATACAAACTGCTAGCTAGAACCTCTTTATAAAGCGCCGAGTCAAAGGACCAAACGTCACCAGACTTATTTCTTTCACCCATATCAGAGATGGTAATTCGATATGAGCGTTACTTCTGTAAACCCTGCCACCAATTCCACAAACGAATACTACTTGACTCGCCAAAGTCAGATGGAATCGAATGTGCGTAGTTATCCACGTAAATTACCGTTAGCGATAGCAAAAGCACAAGGTTGCTGGGTTACCGATGTTGAAGGTACTGAGTACCTTGATTGTTTAGCTGGGGCAGGGACGTTGGCATTGGGCCATAATCATCCTGCAGTCATTCAAAGTATCCAGGATACAATTGCAAGCGGCTTGCCATTGCATACACTGGATTTAACTACGCCTTTAAAAGATGCTTTTACTGAAGCACTTCTTTCTTATCTTCCAGGTGGTCAAGAAGAATACTGCTTGCAGTTCTGTGGCCCATCCGGTGCAGATGCAACAGAAGCAGCCATCAAACTTGCGAAAACCTTTACCGGTCGTAGCTCGGTGATCAGCTTCTCTGGTGGCTATCACGGTATGACACATGGTGCATTGGCCATGACCGGTAACCTGTCTGCGAAAAACGCAGTTAACGGTTTGATGCCAGGCGTTCAATTCATGCCGTATCCGCATGAATACCGTTGCCCATTGGGTCTTGGTGGTGAAGCGGGTGTTGATGCTTTAACGTATTTCTTTGAAAACTTTATTGAAGATGTAGAAAGCGGTGTGACTAAACCGGCAGCTGTGATTCTTGAAGCAATTCAAGGGGAAGGCGGTGTGGTAACTGCACCTGTGAAATGGTTGAAGAAAATCCGTGAAGTGACTGAAAAGCACAACATCGTGTTGATTCTTGATGAAGTTCAAGCGGGCTTTGCACGTTCAGGAAAAATGTTTGCCTTTGAACATGCGGGCATCGAACCTGATGTGGTGGTGATGTCTAAAGCTGTTGGTGGTAGCTTGCCGCTCGCAGTACTCGGTATTAAACGTAAGTTTGATGCTTGGCAGCCAGCAGGTCATACCGGTACGTTCCGTGGTAACCAGTTGGCAATGGGTACAGGTCTTGCAACGATCAATACCATTAAAGAACAAAACCTGGCGCAAAATGCCCAAGAACGCGGTGATTTCCTGCAGTCTGAGATTAAACAACTAGCTGCCGAATTCCCATGTATTGGTAACGTGCGCGGTCGCGGTTTGATGATTGGTGTTGAAATTGTGGACGAGCGCCAAAAGGCAGATCACATGGGTTCTTTACCTGCTGATGGTCAATTGGCAGCAGCGATCCAGACGGCGTGTTTCAACAATAAATTATTGCTTGAGAAAGGTGGTCGTAACGGTACAGTGATTCGTTTACTTTGCCCATTGATCATCACGCATGACGAATGTGTTGAAGTGATTGCTCGCTTTAAGAAAGCAGTTGCTGAAGCTCTTGTTGCAGTTCGAGGCGCATAATTCATGGTAGATTTTGCAGAACATCGTAAAGCTTTACTTTGTAATGATGCTGCATCCATCGCTGACTACCAGTCAGCCATGGATCAAGCGACCAAAGCGGTTGCAGCATGGTTGCAAAATGACAAAATGTACACGGGTGGCAGCATTAACGAGCTGCGCAGCGCGATTACGTTTAATCCTTCTAAACAGGGGTTGGGTGTAGAGAAATCTTTAGAGCGTATGGTTGAGTTATTCCTCAACAAGAGCTTAAAAGTACATCATCCGCATTCACTTGCGCATCTTCACTGCCCAACCATGGTGACCAGTCAGATTGCGGAAGTGCTGATTAACGCAACCAACCAGTCAATGGACTCATGGGATCAAAGCCCGGCCGGTTCACTGATGGAAGTTCAGTTAATCGACTGGTTACGTCAAAAAGTAGGTTATGGTGCAGGTCAGGCAGGCGTATTCACCTCTGGTGGTACACAGTCTAACCTGATGGGCGTACTGCTGGCACGTGATGCTTGCATCGCGAAAAACTGGAAAGACGAAAACGGTAAGCCGTGGTCGGTTCAGCGTGATGGTATTCCTGCGGATGCGATGCGTAATGTCAAAGTCATCTGTTCTGAAAATGCACATTTCTCTGTGCAAAAGAACATGGCGATGATGGGCATGGGTTTCCAGTCAGTGGTGACTGTTCCTGTCGATGAAAATGCGCGCATGGACATGGACGCACTGGAAAAAACCATGGCTCACCTTCAAAACGAAGGTAAAGTCGTGGCATGTGTGGTGGCAACTGCGGGTACAACCGATGCAGGTGCAATCGATCCACTGAAGAAAGTCCGTGAAATCACCAACAAATATGGCGCGTGGATGCACATCGATGCAGCTTGGGGTGGTGCTTTAATTCTGTCTAATGATCATCGCGATATGTTAGATGGTATCGAGCTGTCTGATTCGATTACGCTCGATTTCCATAAGCATTATTTCCAGACCATTTCGTGTGGCGCGTTCTTGCTGAAAGACGAAGCAAACTACCGTTTCATGCATTATGAAGCGGAGTACTTGAACTCTGCCTATGATGAAGAACATGGTGTTCCTAACCTGGTGTCGAAGTCACTACAAACCACGCGTCGTTTTGATGCCTTGAAATTGTGGATGACGGTGGAAGCATTAGGCGAAGAGCTTTATGGTTCGATGATCGATCACGGTGTTGGTTTGACGCGTGATGTGGCAGATTATATTAAAGTGACTGACGGTCTGGAGCTTCTGCTTGAGCCACAATTCGCTTCTGTGCTGTTCCGTGTGGTTCCAGCGGGCTATCCGGTTGAACTTTTAGATACACTGAACCAGAACGTGGCAGATGAGCTGTTTGCACGTGGTGAAGCGAATATTGGTGTGACGAAAGTCGCTCAGGTTCAATCCTTGAAAATGACGACTTTAAGCCCGGTTGCAACGCTGGATAACGTGAAGAACTTGCTGGCACTGGTGCTTGCAGAAGCGGATCGTATCAAAGATTCAATTGCTGATGGTACTTATACGCCACCCATTGCATAAGTGATGGTGGTGTGAAAAAAGGAGATCGAAATGATCTCCTTTTTTTTATTTTTGAGTCATAGAATGATCAATTCTATAGGTAGATTCATCAGAAAAATACCGAATATCTGTACTTATTTTAAGCTGTTATAAAATCGTCATCTAATTATGTAAGGCTAGGGAGCAAGATTTTTCTTCAATTGGGTTTTATAAAAATTGTTACATGTTAATGATCAGATTTTTTCTTCAGTTGAATGATAAAAAGAATTTAATAGTTGAAATTTATAAGTATTTTATGGATAGAAAGTATACAAATTAAAAATCATTAAATCGTAATAAAGCTGTAACTTATTTGTCATATTCTAAAATCAAAATGCATGTATCGAAATAAGTACAAAACTGAATAAAAAGTGGCGTACTCCAAATTGTATAAATGAGAGAGATACTAGAATGCGCTTTACAAATATAGCTTTAGCATTGGCATTAACAGGGGCAGCTGCTGTAACGACTGCACATGCAGCTCGTGACACGATTCAAATTGCAGGTTCTTCAACTGTACTTCCATATGCCAGTATCGTGGCGGAAGAATTCGGTAATACCTTCCCACAATTCAAAACACCAGTGGTCGGTTCTGGCGGTTCGTCAGGTGGTTTAAAGCAGTTCTGTAATGGCGTGGGTGATAACACCATTGATATCGCGAACTCTTCGCGTCAAATCAAATCTACCGAGCTGGCTGAATGTAAAAAGAACGGCGTTAACCAAGTATTAGAAATCAAAATCGGTTATGACGGTATCGTATTTGCTTCAAATGCCAATAAAGCGGCTTATAAGTTGCGTCCACAGCATGTCTTCGCTGCACTTGCTGCACAACTTCCATCAAATGGGAAAATGGTCGCCAATCCGTATACACGCTGGAACCAAATTGACAAAGCACTTCCGAATGAGCCGATCACGCTGGTGATTCCTGCTTCGAATCATGGTACGCGCGAAGTGTTCCAGGAGAAAATGGTGGATGCAGGTTGTGAATCGTATGCTGCAATTAAGTCTCTAGACAAAGATGCCAAGAAAAAAGCCTGTACCACATTCCGTAAAGATGGCCGTGTAGTTGAAATTGCAGGCGACTATACTGAAACACTGGCGCGTTTGAAAACTTCTCCAAGTGCAGTCGGGGTGTTTGGCCTAGGCTTCTATGACCAGAACCGTGACCGCTTACGTGTTGCAACTGTGAACAATGTAGCACCTTCTGAAAAAACGATTTTGAATGGTGCTTATCCGGTATCACGTCCATTGTTCTTCTACGTGAAAGGCGAACACTTGAAATCGATCAAAGGCCTACCACAGTTTACTGAATACTTCCTGAACAAGAAGGTATCTGGTAAGGGCTCTAAGCTGGAAAAAGCAGGTCTGATTTCAATGTCTGATAAAGAACGCGCAGCAGTCCTTGCAAATTTCAAGGCTGGTAAAGCGGTCATTGTAAAATAATCGATGATTTTGAAATCGCTGGTGGTAGGGTCAACCTACCATCGGCTTTTTGCGATAAACAAGTTTTTTCAAACCATGAAAATTGAGAAAACAGTGGAGAATACATGAATCTGCTACTTATAGGTGTGTTATTGGCCATTATGGCCATAGCCTATCAAATCGGATTAACTAAAAGCCGTAACTTAGCAGGTAAGGGAAGCAATTCTGCAAACTTACACTCGCGTCCCGGATATTATGGTGCACTGGTTGCACTGTGGTGTGGTATCCCTGCGTTTTTAATTTTGATTGTTTGGAATATGGTTGAGCCAAGTTTTCTGGAGCAAGTGGTACTCAACCATTTGCCGCAGGATATTTCGGCCAATCTGGATCCGGCAAGTCTGGGCGTTGTTGTTGATCGCGTTCAGGCACTTGCCTCAGGTTTCGGTGTCAGTGATACACCTGCAGCCTATGAACTGGCCGCAGCAGAACAGTTAGCTAAATTTTCGACCATTGGGACTTTTGCCAAATTGGCAGTGGTGATTTCGGCTGCACTGGCAGGTCTGGTCTGGGCCAAAAAACGTATTAGCCAGGAATTCCGCGCACGTAACCAAGTCGAGAAAATGATTAATATCGGCTTGGCATTGTGTTCGGGTGTGGCAATTCTGACCACGCTCGGGATTGTCATGTCGATGTTTGGTGAAGCGATGCGCTTCTTCAGCTTCGTCAGTCCACTGGATTTCTTCTTTGGTACCGAATGGAACCCGGGTTTTAGTACTTCTGGCAGTGCCGAGGGCAGTTACGGTTTATTGCCATTGCTGTGGGGTACGCTCATGGTCAGTGCGATCGCACTTTTGGTTGCCGTACCGGTCGGTCTGATGATTGCGATCTATCTGGCAGAATATGCATCACCGCGCTTCCGCTCTTGGGCAAAACCGACCATTGAAGTGTTGGCGGGTATTCCTACGATTGTTTATGGTGTCTTTGCCTTGATGATCATCGGTCCATTTCTTAAAGCCATGGGTGCCATGGTCGGACTCGAAATTAATGCCACCAGTGCGTTGACCGCGGGTCTGGTGATGGGCATCATGATTATTCCATTCGTATCTTCTCTATCCGATGACATTATTACCCAGGTGCCACGTGCCTTACGTGATGGTTCTCTGGGGCTAGGTGCAACCAAATCTGAAACGATCCGTCAGGTGGTTTTACCTGCAGCTTTGCCGGGTATTATTGGTGCTTTCCTGTTGGCAGCATCCCGTGCGATTGGTGAAACCATGATCGTGGTACTTGCAGCGGGGAACAGTCCGCAGCTGCATGCCAATCCACTTGAAGCCGTATCTACGGTCACCATTACCATCGTCAATCAATTAACAGGTGATACCGACTTTGCCAGTCCGCAAGCACTGGTGGCCTTTGCCCTGGGACTGACCTTATTTGTGATTACCCTAGGTTTGAACATTGTTGCACTGATCATCGTGCGTAAATATCGTGAGCAATACGACTAATGAGTACTTCAAATACAACGCCTGTGGATCAGCGTGTTGATCCATCCGTCGCTGCCGAGCTGCGTGAAAAGCGTAAGAAGACCATTCAAAGCTCTTTGGGGCGACGTCATCGTAAAGAAAAAACATTCCGTCTATTTGGTTTCTCTGCGGTATTGGCCGGTCTGTTCTTTGTGGTATTGCTCTTCGGCAGTATTTTATCCAAAGGTTTGCCTGCCTTCTGGCAAAGCAGCATGAGTTTGCCGATTCATTTCGATCCGGCCATTGTAGAGATTGGTCCAAAACCCAAGCCAGCTGCGGGAGAGTCTCCGGCGCAGTTTGAAGAGCGTATGATTGCCTGGCAAATGGATGTCGGCATGGTGGACTGGGATGCACTGATCATCAACGGCATGATCGCCAGAGACAGCAAGCTGGAAAGTCAGCGTGATGAACTGGGTTATTTATATACCAGTTCTGAGGCTTATCGCTTACGTGACATGGTCATGAATGATCCAAGTCTGGTCGGTCAAAGCACAGAGGTTAAAATTCTGGCAGATGCCAATGTCGATGTCTGGCTGGCGGGTAATATTGATCGTTCGTTACCAGCAGAACAGCAACAACTCAGTCCTGAAGTACGCCAGGTGGCGGACGAGATGAAAGCCTCAGGTGTAATCGAAAACAGTTTCAATACTAATATTTTTACCAGCCCTGACTCGCGTAGTTCACCGGCAACATCAGGTCTGGCAGGCGCTTTCATGGGCTCACTGTTCATGATGATGATCGTGATCTTTATCTCGATTCCAATTGGGGTGGCATCTGCGATCTATCTGGAAGAGTTTGCGCCGAAAAACTGGATTACCGATATTGTCGAAGTCAACATCAACAACCTGGCAGCAGTGCCATCGATTGTGTTTGGTTTGCTGGGTGCCGCGATCTTTATTGGCTGGATGCATTTACCGCTATCGGCCCCTCTGGTCGGTGGTCTGGTGCTGAGTCTGATGACTTTGCCAACTGTCATCATCACCACACGTGCATCGCTTAAAGCGGTTCCACCTTCGATTCGTCAGGCAGCGTTGGGCTTGGGTGCTTCACGACTGCAAACGGTTTTTCATCATGTCTTGCCATTGGCTTTGCCGGGTATTTTAACTGGTGCCATTATCGGGGTCGCGCAGGCATTAGGTGAAACCGCACCATTGTTATTAATCGGGATGAGTGCTTTTGTTGCCAGCGTTCCAGCCACACCATTTGATCAGTCTACAGCGTTACCTGTGCAGATTTTCTTATGGCAGGGCAATGAGTTACGTAACTTCTTTGAAGGGCGTACCGCAGCAGCAATTATTGTACTTCTGGCCATGATGATCAGCTTGAACAGTCTGGCCATCTGGTTACGTAAAAAGTTTGAAGTCCGTTGGTAATAGGGGCAGAATCATGAACACAACTGTTATTCAAAACTCCTTAAAAAAGGATCAATCCGTGAATCCACAACAGACACAATTCACTAATGATGAGGCTACACAAAAGCCAGCAACATCGTTTGTCTCCCAATTCGATACGCAAAGTAGCAGCAAAAAAGATGAAAAGTCGACAAATATGAAACTGAGTACATCTGATGTGCATGTGTACTATGGTGAAGCGGAAGCGATTAAAGGCATTGACCTGAACATTTATGAAAATGAAGTGATTGCTTTTATTGGGCCATCAGGCTGTGGTAAGTCAACCTTTCTGCGTACCCTAAACCGCATGAATGACACCATTGACAGTTGTCGTGTGACCGGTAAAGTCATGCTGGACAATCAGGACATTTATGATCCAAACCTGGATGTGGTCTTGCTACGTGCTCAAGTCGGTATGGTATTCCAGAAGCCCAACCCGTTTCCAAAGTCTATTTTTGACAACGTTTCTTACGGCCCGAAATTACATGGTCTTGCACGTGATAAATACGATCTTGAAGAAATTGTCGAAGGCAGTTTGCGTAAAGCCGGTTTGTGGGAAGAAGTAAAAGACCGTTTGAATCAGCCGGGAACAGGTTTGTCAGGTGGTCAGCAGCAACGTTTATGTATCGCGCGTACCATCGCAGTTTCGCCTGAAGTGATTCTGATGGATGAACCATGTTCTGCGCTGGATCCAATTGCAACAGCAAAAGTAGAAGAGCTGATTTCTGAGCTTTCAACTCAATATACCATTGCGATTGTAACCCACTCCATGCAACAGGCAGCGCGTGTATCTGACCGTACTGCGTATTTCCATCTGGGTGATTTAATTGAGGTGAATGCGACCGAGAAAGTCTTTACCCAACCAGACCATCAATTGACTGAAGCTTATATTACAGGGCGTTTTGGTTAATACGATTTTAAAAATAAATCTTTTAAAACAGAATCTTAGGGTTCTGTTTTTTGTTATGTTCTATAAGTTTTTTAAGATTTATAATGATAATGCAACAGACACCTGAATTTAAAGAAAAAGCTAAACTGACGCAAATCGCGATGAAAGATATGTTTCGAAGCCTATTCGGCACAGTATATACTCATCAATATTTTGGTTTAGTGATGGTGCTGTTTAGTATCATATTAGCCTTGATTGTCCCTTATGAAGGCTTGTTCATTACTTCACAAAGTCAGGGAATGACCAACTATCATCGTTGGCTCTATGACGTGTTTGTGATCGTGAATACTTTCTTGGGCTTTGTGATTTTTTATATGTTAAAGCATCAAAAATATAATATTGAAGTTAAACAAAAATGGCGTGTTTATATTACAGCACATGCTCAATTTAAATTTCATCGTTATCTAAAAGCACAAGAGAAGGGCAAGAAACCATTAATGCATACGCGTTTTGGTGAATACTTCTTTGTGCTTATTACGATCATTTTTTTTATTGCGGTATATTCATTGATGACCCCTTCGGGGACAAGTCATCGAGGTTTTATTATATTAACCTGGTGGCCAATGAATGCTTCGATTATAGCTGTAATCTATACACTTTTATTTATTTGGTATTTTCGTTTGTTCGCGATCAATGAAATTATGAATCAATATAAATTATTGATTCGTCGTGGACATGCTTGGCAACAAGATCAATAAATGCTGTTGAAAAAATCAGAATTGACCTAATCTAAGGATATAAGCCGAATTAAATAGAGAATAGATTTTTTATGTTATTTCATAGTCCGAAACTGCCCGCTGAAATCCGTGTCAGTCATTTAAATGCGCGTATCAATGAACAACGAAAAAAAATAGCGCAAACGACTGGCTCTAAACTGGAGCTTTTGCAGTTGTCACAACAGCTGTCAAAAGAAGGCCGTGCACGCAAGAAAACCAATCAAAAAATCTATGTACTCGATTTTAAGGGCGATATGGCCGCTTCTGCGGTCGAAAGTTTACGTGAAGAAATTACCCTGATTTTATCCACGGCTAAAGCGGGCCGTGACCGTGTTGTGGTGCGTTTAGAAAGCCCGGGTGGTATGGTGCATGGCTATGGTCTGGCCGCTGCTCAACTGGTACGTTTACGTGATGCCGGTTTTCACTTGACCATCTGTGTCGATAAAGTAGCGGCCAGTGGCGGTTATATGATGGCGTGTATCGCAAATGAAGTTGTGTCTGCACCATTTGCGATTGTCGGTTCGATTGGGGTGGTGGCTCAAGTGCCTAACTTTAACCGTCTGCTGAAAGACAATAAAATCGACTTTGAACTCTATACCGCAGGTCAGTACAAACGTACCGTGACCATGTTTGGTGAAAACACCGAAGAAGGGAAGGCCAAGTTTGAAGAAGAGTTACAGCAAACGCATGCCTTGTTCAAACATTTTGTAGAAAAATACCGTCCGCAGCTGAATGTGGAAAAAGTGGCAACCGGTGAGCATTGGTATGGTCGTGATGCACTGGATTTAAATCTGGTAGATAAACTGCAAACTTCAGATGAATATTTACTGCACTTGCTGACGCAACATGATGTTTATTCGATCCAGACCCGCAAGAAACCAACCTTGGGTGAAAAGCTGGGTTTACAGGCAGCGCAAATTGCGGATTCATTGATTCCAACCGTAATGAATAAGGTCATGGAAGGCTTAAGCAAAGCCAATGCAAATCTGGTACAAATGCGCGATCCTAAACTCTAATTCAGTTAAAATTGAATATATATTAAAGCTCACTGCGGTGAGCTTTTTTATGCCTTAAGTTATTGTTAGTATACTATAAAAGATCTAATTCAATGCGGCTTTTACTGGCATGCTCACCCTTATTCTTGTTTTAGGTTTTCTGACTATCGCGATCTGTCCGATAGCATGTGCATTGTACGCTGAAGCCAAGTTACAAAATGAAGATCAAAAAAAACTTTTATTTTGGCTGGGTTTTATCCCAGGGACATGTCTCTTTATTCTATATGCTGTGTTAAAGCCAGATGATCCGCCTGTTATTCCATCGAAGGCATGTGGTGTGGTGCAGTCTTATCAGGTGCATAAAACTCGAGGTGGTAAGGAGTTTGAAGGTGTGATTATTCGCTTTGATGGTGCTCAATATAGTCGCCATTTACTCTTCGATCAGCATCTAGAGAAAATGCCGAAAGCTCAAAAGGTCTGCTTTGAATATTTAGATAAGTTCAAATATCCACATTTGTCAGAATCTAAGTTTGTTCAATGGATTGAACCGACTGAAATGCAAAACATCCCTACAGCTAATCGGATAAAATAAAGCATATTTTATTGTTAGAGCAGAAACATGGCTATAGCTGAAGCATATCTTGCAACACAAAACTGTTATTTTAATTACGAGTTTGAAGAATTGAACTTGGATGATTTCCCAGAAGAATTTTCTATTTCTCTACGTGGGATGATGTATAGACATGAAATTCAATATCCTGATGCAAGCTATTTTATTTATTACAGCGAAATGTTGACGGGTAATGAATTGCAAAAAATGAAAGATGACTGGATGCAATATTGCCCACTTTCATAAGTGAAAAATATGAATGTAATGAAATAGTTGATCACAAACCTTAATTCAATAAGATTTTGATTTTAAAAGCTCACTTCGGTGGGCTTTTTTGATTTTTCGGTATCAACTGCAGACCGCCTGTTATCGCCGCGCCAATCGTAGCAAGCAAGATGTCTTTGTGCGCATCCCACATATCACCTTGTTGTCCATTATAGTTTTCAGCTTCCTCAGGAGATAAACCAATGGCAATCAGCCATTCCAGCCATTCATAGAGCATGCTACTGGCCACCACAAACTGAATCACCAGCAGGAAAATGACCACAGGTCTTTGCTGCGGCAACCAGACCTGAAACAGGCGATAGAAAATTGGATAAAGTAATAATCCGTAGGCCAGATGGACAAAACGGTCAAACATATTGCGTGACCAATGCATGACTTCATTCAGATGAAAGCCAAAAATCTGTTCGATCCATTGGTTATAAGGCACATAAGAATACAGATAATGCGCAGCAATCACATGAACAATCAGGAAAAGGATATATAAATTAAAACTTAAAAAATTCAGCCCAATTTTATACAGACAGACCAGCAGCATGATAAGCATGAAAGCTGTACCTGCCTGATGCAAGAGATACGCTTCCAGTTCTAAAGGACGAATACTGGCAAGCAGAATCGCCAGAATTAAAATACCCAGGCTCGCATAATGCTTGGCGGAAAGTCGCTGCTCAATCATGTCGTTATGATGAAATATCGTTTTTAGAATAAAACACATTATAAATAAAAAGGCGAAGCCTGAGCTTCGCCTTTTGGTCTTATTTTAAATTAGATTTTAGCAATCAGCTCAGCCACTTGTTTGGCCTGTTCAGCAGCATTACCTGTATAAGAAGCAGGTGTCATTTCAGCTAGACGCGCACGATCAGCAGCTGGAACAGCTTCTAACTCGTTACCGTTTACGAAATCAACCATCATGTCGCGAGTCATGGCCTGACCACGAGTCAGGGCTTTTAATTTTTCGTATGGTTTTTCAACGTTGTAACGACGCATTACTGTTTGAATTGGTTCAGCCAATACTTCTTGCGCATTGTCCAGGTCTTCATTGATACGTGCAGCATTGAGTTCAAGTTTGCCGATACCTTTAGCACATGCTTCGAAAGCAATTAAGCTTTGTGCAAAACCAACACCCATGTTACGCAGCACAGTAGAGTCAGTCAGGTCACGCTGCCAGCGAGAAATTGGCAGTTTTTCCCCAAGGTGTGCAAGTACAGCATTGGCAAGACCCAAGTTACCTTCAGAGTTTTCGAAGTCAATCGGGTTTACTTTATGCGGCATGGTTGAAGAACCGACTTCGCCATCTTTTAGCTTTTGCTTGAAGAAACCAAGCGAGATATAACCCCAAACATCACGGTTAAAATCGATCAGAATAGTGTTGAAACGACGCAGGGCATCAAACAGTTCAGCCATGTAGTCATGTGGCTCGATTTGCGTGGTGTACGGGTTGAAATCTAGACCCAAAGATTCTACAAATGCTTGTGAATGTGCCGGCCAGTTGATGTCTGGGTAAGCAGAATAGTGCGCATTGTAGTTACCTACTGCACCATTGATTTTGCCTAGAAGTTCAACATTTTTGAACTGTTTGATTTGACGTGCAAGGCGGTAAGCCACGTTCGCCATTTCTTTACCCAACGTCGTTGGGCTTGCAGTTTGACCATGCGTACGAGACAACATTGGCTGGTCAGCATGCTTTTCAGAAAGTGCAACAACTGAATCAATGATTTGCTGCATAGATGCAACCAGTACATCACGACCGCTTTTCAGCATCAAGGCATGTGACAGGTTGTTAATATCTTCAGAAGTACATGCAAAGTGAATGAATTCACCGGCATTTTTCAATTCATCGATATTGGCAATTTTTTCTTTCAGGAAATATTCAACCGCTTTAACGTCGTGGTTGGTGGTGCGTTCGATCTCTTTGATGCGATTGGCATCATCTTCAGAGAAATTGCTTACAATCGCATCAAGCGCTGCATTAGTTTCGCCTGAAAACGCCGGAACTTCAGTAATTTCCGGGTGGTTCGCAAGCGCCTGTAACCAACGCACTTCAACAGTCACACGAGCATGGATTAAACCAAACTCAGAAAGAAAGGGACGTAGAGCATCACATTTGCTCGCGTAACGTCCATCTAGTGGAGAAAGTGCAGTTAAAGCGTTCATATCGATTCCTTAGATTTTGGAATTAAACGTAAAACGAAACACGTGCAGTATCAGTTAAACCACCTGAAACTGTAAACGCGCCAGATTCTGAATATCTTTTAGCAACTTGCGTTTGCCAAATACCATGCCCCAGGAGCTGCCACCAAGCTGACGCCACAGGTGCGCCATTTGCAAACCGGTAAAGAGGGAAGCACGGATGCGGTTGGTATGTCCGGCATCTTTAAAGGCTTCGGCATTGCCACGAACCATGATGCGCGGATTGATTGATCCCGCAGTATCGACATAGGTTTGAGCCAGATTGGCAATGATGCTGGGGTGCAGGTAATTGTTATCGAAAAAGGAAAGCTGTCTGAGAATTTTCTGTTGGGACTGTTCAATAATTTCAACAAATTGGGGATTGCTATAGACCTTCTTTTCTAATTGAAGAAGTGCCATGGCATAGCTCATTGGAAGTTTTGTACTGGAAAGTTTTGGAATTCTGGATTTTGGTGAAGTATTGAAGGGTTGAATAATGCTGCTTTCTAATATTTTTAAGCCTAAGGAAATATCGGCCAGTTGATTAAAAAAGTCTAGGGTCTGGGCATTTTCGTTATTGCCGGGACGAATATTGAGACTGGCTTTAATCAACTGTTCAAAATAAAAGTTACCGTTTTCACCAATACTTTGCTGACCACTCAATGCGGTCATATGGGTCAGCTGGGTGGCCTGAAACACACCCGCTAACGCCAAAGCGCGATTTTGACGAGTATTCAACGTTGTGGCTGGTTGAAATGGTAACTCCGTCATGCCGAATTCATCCTTTTATAAAATCAGGTTTAGGTGCATTGGTATGATGAATCACACCACCGCCTAAACAAACTTCACCTGAATAAAACACCACACTTTGACCTGGGGTCACTGCACGTTGTGGTTCATCAAACTCCACACGTACACCATTGGGTGATTCTGAATCTTGGTACACCGTACAGGCTTGATCAGTCTGACGGTAACGGGTTTTGGCCGAGCAACGGAAACCTGTTTCAGGAATATCCTGCTCGCCGGCCACCCAGTCAATCGCTTCACTCCAAAGCATGGTGCTTTGCATCAGTGGGTGCTCATGGCCTTGACCCACCACCAGACGATTGCCTTCGATATCTTTATGTAATACGAACCAGGCACCTTCCGCGACGCCTTTCATTCCGCCAATACCGATGCCGCCGCGTTGACCGAGCGTATAGTACATTAAGCCGTGATGATCACCAACCTCTTTACCGTCTTCCAGCACGATTTTTCCGGGTTGTGCCGGTAAATATTGCTTCAAGAAGTCATTAAATCGGCGCTCACCAATAAAGCAGATCCCGGTCGAGTCTTTTTTCTTCGCCGTAGCAAGATCTAATTCTTCAGCGATTTTGCGGACTTGCGGCTTTTCAATTTCACCGACAGGGAATAATGTCTTGTTAATTTCACGACCATGTACGGCATGCAGGAAATAGGTTTGATCCTTATTCTGATCAACACCACGTAAGAGTGGTGCGTATTCTTCACCGCGCGAATTGGTCATGGTTGCACCGCGACGACAGTAATGACCTGTGGCAATAAAGTCTGCACCCAAGTTCACCGCATGATCTAGAAAGGCACGGAATTTAATTTCTTTATTACATAAAATGTCTGGGTTTGGGGTACGGCCAGCCGCATATTCTGCTAAAAAATGCTCGAATACACGATCCCAATATTCCATGGCAAAGTTTGCGGTATGCAGTTTAATCCCGATTTTGTCGCAGACGGCCTGAGCATCGGCAAGGTCATCCATCGCCGTGCAATATTCTGTGCCGTCATCTTCTTCCCAGTTCTTCATGAAAAGACCTTCAACCTGATAACCCTGTTGAAGTAAAAGCGCAGCAGAAACAGATGAATCTACACCACCCGACATACCGACGATGACACGTTGTTGCATAGGATTAGGCATCCAAATTTGAAATTAAGGGAGAGTTTTGATGCTCGTAAATGAGCGATAAAGGGTATTTTTGACCTGACAGGGCATCTTGCACGGCTTTAATCACCAGGGGACTACGGGCACGCGCCGATTCTTTCAGTTCGTCCAATGTCATCCAGACTGCGCCGACAATATCCGTATCTAAAGCGGCATTTGGGTCGTAGTCAGTGGATTTGGCTAAAAAGCAGAAACGAAAATAAGTACGATCCGGAAACATGGGCGGGGTATAGGTATACATCCCTAAAAGATGGGTCACTTCAACCGTATGTCCGGTCTCTTCCATGGTTTCACGAATTGCGGCTTCGATAATGGTTTCACCGCATTCCACATGACCTGCTGGCTGATTAAATACTGGGTGTGTCACAGCTTCTGTATGTTCTTCGACAAACAGGAATTTTCCGTCTTTTTCGATGACGGTTGCGACAGTGACGTGAGCAGTCCAAGCGGTCATAGAACAGCACCATGGAAAATGATGCACTATTGTATAAAATTTTGGGGTGTGTGGCTATGATGATCAGTTTTTTCTTTAAGGTGTTATCTCCTTTACATGTGAGAAATGGGAAATAAACCAAATATAATCAGTATCCCGCTCAATCAGATTATGAGTCATACATTTAATTAATCTGATTTTCTGCAGTCATTTTCAATCAATGTATCACGATAAGATTCATTCAAGTCGTGTTGCCAATGCTTAACATAAGCATCAACCCAGATGTAGCTCTCATTTTTGTCAATTTTAGTGGGTAAATATTGCTTATATTTTTGCAGAAAAACACCCATCCAACAGATTTGATTGATTTGAGCAATGTTTAAGTCTTCATCAAAACGATAAGACTTACCAATCGTTTGCTCATAGCCTCGAATCACAGCGATTTTTTCCAGTGTCGAAAATAGTAACTGTTGCGTTAATGGAGATAATTCAGATGAGGAGGCAATTTGGTACACTTTGGCATCGGACAACAATGTACCTACTATTCCTCGATTGGCATTTTTTAGTGCTTCACTATTTATGTCGGTTTGAGAGGCGAGTGAACAACTTGCCAAAAATATGAAACATAATGAACTAAGGGTTATTAATTTTTTTATACATGACATTGACTGGATCACCTAAGTATAGGCCTTGAGATTTTAATATTTGAATCATATTTGGATTAAAATCCTGTTTAAAAACATCAATAAACATATTTTTATTAATTGTAATCGGCCCTTTGTTATTTTGGATTAAAAACATATCTCTTGTAGCATCAACAATATTAATTTTATCAATCTGATTTTGTAGTTTCTTAGCTTTAATTAGAGCAGACTTTAATTGATCTTGGGTGTTTAAATAAGGAATATCTTTTACTTCATCAATGGTAAAAGTCGTAAGAAACCGAGCCTTAAACACAGCTTTTTGAAATTCAGCTACAATTTTAGGAGCTTCGCGCATCACATTTTTCATTAGATAGTTATGAAACTTTATATACATTTGAGTATGAAATGCAGGATCTGATAAATACCCTTCAGGCAAATTATTAGTATCCCATTCCATCCCAAACCTGATAGCTGTAAGTAACTCTATCTTATTTGTGATACTCGACCATTGATCTAAGCTCATCAAAAAGTTGTAAGGACGAGCAATATAGTAATTTCGTACTTTAATAACACTGTTGCATAATGGTTCTGAAAATTCACAGACTTTTTTTTCCTCTGGAAAGGCTTCCCAAATATTAGAATTTCCAGAAATGATGCGACTATAGGCAGAGGCTAATTTTGTGGTTTCCATCATTATTCCCATTTATTCATGGGTTGGGAAAAGTCAAAAACATGTAGATCGACTTGTTCGGATTTAATTCCTGTATGCAAGATTTTAGTAAAACCATCATGATCTGTAAAGCCGCTCTTTTCTTTCCCATCATTTGTTGTTAATAGATAAAAATATCCATTTACAGGTATATTGAATTTTTTATTTATGAGCTGGAACTTTAGTCCATGTTCTTCTACAGGAATAGGATTCTCTACGAAATTTTGGGTACTTGAATATAGGTTTCTTTTTTGTTGCAGAAAGGCATGTACAGTATGCTGAGGAGCTCCAACCACATGAACTTGCTTTGGCATTAAGATTGCCCCACAGCTAAAGTGATCACCTACATAAGCCACTGCTTTCCCATCCATAATGACATGATCATGGCTTTTAATTAGTGTTGACCACATATTACATTTGGGACAAGCAAAACCATCACCAACTCTTAAGAAGGAGATCCCCATTTGGGTCATCTTGGACTGGCTTGCCATAACTATTCCACCGTGGGAAGTCGTGGAAACTTGAATGCCGAAAGGACGTGTCATAATTTAAATTCTTATTGGTATATTGTTAACATGAATAAAGATACTTTTAATAACAACGATATATTCAAAATATGAGAAATTAACTCGCTTTTATAGAAGAATTATTCATACTTTTATATTGGGTTTTTGTTGTAAGTATATATTTTTATTAAAATTGCTATAATGATAATTTATTATGTTTTAAGCATATCAGAAGCATGATGAACTTGGAATCATCATGCTGAAAATTTTGCTTTAGAGGATCTGCTTTAAATAATTTTTTTACTTGTAATTCCCCGACACCTTCACATAATTCTGCGCTGAATACGGTAAAAATGCTTTTTCTTTATCTGTCAGCGGACGCACTTTTTTCACAGGGCTGCCCACATACAAATAACCGCTTTCCAAAACCTTATTCGGTGGAACAAGCGAACCTGCACCAATCATTACATCATCTTCAACAATCACATCATCCAGAATAATCGTACCAATACCGACCAAAACACGATTGCCAATGGTACAACCATGTAGTTTGACATGATGGCCAATGGTGACATCTTCACCAATAATTAAAGGCGAACCTTCAGGCTTATCGGCTTTCTTATGGCTGACATGCAACATCGAGTGATCTTGTACATTTGAGTTTTTACCAATCCGAATATGATTCACATCACCCCGAATTACGGCAAAAGGCCATACCGAAACATTTTCAGCCAAAACCACATCGCCGACCACAATTCCCATCGGATCGACATAACAGGAAGCATCAATCTGTGGGGTCATATCTAAATAAGAACGAATATTTTGGCTCATAACGATCTGTCCGATAAATGATGAAGGATCATGTGCATAGTATAAAATAAAAAGCACCCATCTGAATGAGTGCTTTGGTCTTAGTCCAAGACTGAAATGGTCTATTTAGACTTAGAACAAGTTGCTAAAGAACTGTTTGATATGGTCGAGCATACGCGCGAAGAAACCCGCTTCTTCCACTGCATTCAAAGCCACAAGAGGTTTTTCTGAAATGACTTTACCATCCAGAGTCGCAACATATTTACCGACAACTTGCCCCGGTTGTAATGGTGCAGTCAGTTTCGGTTGAACCACCAGCTGGGTTTTAATCGCATTGGCCTGACCTTTAGGCATGGTCACATTAAAGTTTTCAGCAAGTCCGATTTGAACTTCATCTTCCTTACCAAACCAGACTTTGGCTTTAGCAAGTACCTGTTTAGCTGGTTGAACATTTTTGGTTTCGAAGTTCGCATAACCCCAAGCCAGCAATTCACGTGTCTGCGTTGCACGTTCCTGCATGGTAGGTGCACCAAAAATAACTGAAATCAAGCGAGTAGGGCCACGTTTAGACGACGTGGTCAAGCAATACCCTGCTTCATTGGTATGACCTGTTTTTAAGCCATCTACACTTGGGTCGGTATACAGCAGGGCATTACGGTTACCTTGCTTGATGCCATTAAAGGTAAATTCTTTTTCAGCATAAATCGGATAATACTTGGAACTGTCTTTAATGATGTGCTGTGCCAGCGTTGCCATATCTTTGGCAGTCGAATAATGACCTTCAGCAGGCATACCGGTTGAATTGATAAAGCTGGTATTGGTCATGCCAATACGTTTGGCTTCCTGATTCATCATATGTGCAAAGGTACCCTCGTTCCCTGCAATATGTTCAGCCATGGCCTTAGATGCATCATTACCCGATTGAATAATAATTCCGCGCAGCATTTCAAGTGCAGTGGCCGTACCGTTTAAAGGCACATACATACATGATTCCGCGCTACTACCGCGACACCATGCTGACTCATTCATGCGAACCTGTTCATCTTCAGTGAGTTCACCGCTCAATAGTTTTTGTTCGATGATGTAGCTGGTCATCATCTTGGTCATTGAAGCAGGGGCTAATTTTTCATTTTCATTTTTTGAAGCGAGAAGTTGCCCTGTCTCATAGTCCATTAGCACGTAGGATTTATTATTCAATTCTGGTGGTGCAGATAGGACAGTTGCTGCAAAGCTAAAACTAGGAACTAATAATAATGCAGCAAGGGCAGTTTTTTGGGTCATTTCTAGTGGGTTCCTATATCTTGATGTAAGCACGAAGAGCCTAGCATTTTAGGATAAAGCTAGGCGGACTTCTATGGGAAACCCGGTCTTATTTCAAAAGTATTGTAAGTAATCGGCAGAAAAGCAGGTTAATTGTTATAGGTGGTTAATTCATTACAAATCACCTGATTTTTTTTCTTGCCAGCTTTCTTGGCATCAGATTGTGCTTCAGCCAGAATACTGCGGAAATCGTTCTGTTGAACCATCTGGTTTAAGCTTGCAACCGGATTGCGCTGACCTGGCATATATTCAGTCACCAGCTTGGTATAGCCCTGATTGAACTGTGACTTGTCTTTAACCATGCTCGGGCAGATTTCTGAAAGAACATAAATCGCAGCCAGTTCCTGCTTGGTCACTTGCTGGGTTGGTGTGACATTGATATTTTCATTGGCTGCAAATGCAGAGGTGCCTAAAAGAGTCGCGGCAGAAGCTGCACAAAGTGTCATGGCTTGAAGTAATGGATATTTCATTAAAAAACTCAAAAAATAGATTTAGAACAATAATTTGCCTAGCTTAAACTTATTTTTGAAATTGAAAAGTGGGAAAATGTAGCGAAGCTGTAGAATTATGAAGAAATCTGTAAGAGAAAATAAGACGATGTTTACACCGTCTTATTTGAAGATTTATCTAGCTTAGCCCTGGTAATCCAGAATCTCTTCGCATACGGTTTTTTGTTCGTCAGTACTGGTTTGTTTGGCACCCTGACGGGCTTCTTCCAGTAAAGATTTATATTCGCTATCTGCCTGTAGTTTTTGATAGCTCATGCCTTTATCTGAGTAGTCTGCAAGATAAGACTGGATGAGAGTCTGAATAATGCTGTCTAATTTTGCATTTTGGCCAATCATAGCCGGGCAAACCTCAGCCATGACTTGTGCCGATGCGATGTCTTCTTTCACAATGGTATTGTTTTCGTCAACAGTCAGCTCGCTCGCCATAACTGAAGGAGAGACAGATACTGCCAGGCTTAAAGCGAAAGCACTAAATAAAGAGAATTTTTTAATCATCTTGAGCCACATATTTTAAAGATGGATGTCGAGCAGTAAATATATATAATTCCAGCACTAATACAATTAAATGTCCTAACCAGTCATTTTTTAGCGCGACGAGATTTTTCAGTGAATATTTTAGTTTCAAATGATGATGGTGTGTTTGCACCGGGTATTCAGGCATTGGCACAGGCTCTAAAACCTTTAGGGAGAATTGTTATTGTAGCGCCAGAAAGTGAGCGCAGTGGTTACTCCAGTGCTTTGACTCTGGACCGACCTTTACGCCCGATTCAGATTTCTCCCGATGTCTGGGCTGTCAATGGTACTCCGGCAGATTGTGTTTATCTGGCTATGAACGGCCTGTTTGACTTTGAATTTGATCTGGTGGTCAGCGGTATTAATAGTGGTGCCAATCTGGGGGATGATGTCTTGTATTCCGGTACAGTCGGGGCAGCCTTTGAAGGTCGCTTAAGTAAACATCCTGCTATTGCGGTGTCATTGAGTGGGCCGAATGTACGCAGCTATCAACACCCTCAGGATTATCAGCTGGCTGCCAACTGGGTGCATGATTTTATTGCACGCGGTTTGCCGGTTCTTCCTGAGCGTCATATTTTCAATATCAATATTCCGGATATGGCTGAATTACAGGGTGAAAAAGTGACTTATCAAGGCCGCCGCCGTCAGTCGAAGCCCATCACCAGTCATGTTGACCCACGTGGTCGTCAGGTGTACTGGATTGGACTGTCTGGAGAAGCAGTAGCAGAACCCAAGCAAGGGTTGAGCGAGATTGACTCGGACTTCTTTGCTGTGGCCAATGGCTATGTCAGCATTACTCCGATTCAGATGGATGCCACCAACTATGAGGTTTTGCGGAATCTTCAAACACAATTGGCAGAAAATGCGTTCTCAGTGTTATAACTTTGTGAAAAACTCGCGATTGCAAGTATATTGCAGTAAAACTTTGCTAATCTTAACGGGATTTTGCAACCGTATAGATCTTAGAGAGGAAGATAATGTTCTTGGTGTTACCGAAATGTGTTGTTGCTTCGCCTGCAGCCCTGATTAAAACCCTAGTTTTATCAACCGTTGTTATTTCTACAGGAGTAATCACCGGTTGTGCAACCAAACCTCAAGTAAATAATGCGACGCGTTATGCGACAGCTCCTGATTTCTATACGGTACGTTCAGGAGATACATTGAGTGGGATCGCAGCACGTTATGGACTGAACTATATCAGTGTTGCCGAGATGAATGATATTGCTGCACCTTACCGGATTTATGTGGGACAGTCGATCCGCCTGAAAAATAATACCGTACGTCGCAGTACCAGCACGCAGGCAGTGACTCAGGCAGCCCCTATCCAGCGTCAAACGATTGCAGTACCAACACCGGCACCAGTTACACCAGCGACCACCGTGCAGACTACACCGCGTGTGAGCACGCCGGCGCCAATGACACCCGTCTCTACTGCCGCGGGTTTAGGTTGGGTAAAACCGTCTAATGGCCCAGTTTTGCAGCAGTATAATCTGGCATCTAATATCAAGGGCACACGCTATAGCGGCAATGTCGGTGATCCGGTGTTTGCAGCAGCAGACGGGCAGGTTGTTTATGCTGCAGATGGCCTGAAAGAATATGGCAATCTGGTGTTGGTGAAGCATATTAATGGCTATATTACGGCTTATGCCCATAACAGCAAACTGGATGTAAAAAGCGGACAGAATGTAAAAGCGGGGCAAAAAATTGCAGAAATGGGTTCAACTGGTACAACGCGAACCATGCTTGAATTTCAGGTGCGCTTAGACGGCAAACCGATTAATCCAACTACAGTTTTACCAAACAATTAAATAAATAATGCAAAACGTGAATTTCGCCGTATAATACAATAAGTTGCTTTTATCAAATGATGAGGCATCTCATAAGTTTAGAGGGAAATTTATGTTAGATCAACTTCGAGCAATGGGTGTTTTTGCTTGTGTTGTAGAAAAAAACTCGTTTAGCGGTGCTGCCCGTGAATTAGGGATTACGACCAGCGCCGTGAGTCAACAAATTCGCTCATTAGAACATGATATGGAAGTGGTACTTTTAAATCGTTCAACGAGAAAGTTAAGTTTGACGGAAGCGGGACAAGCTTTTTTCTACAGTTGCCAGGAAATGCTATCTGCTGCAGAGCGCGGTAAAGTCCGAATCAATGAATTACGCGATGATCTTGTGGGTGAACTGCGCATTGTTGCTTTGCCAGAATTGTGCGCGAATCATGTGATTCCTGCACTTTCTCACTGGATGTCCGCACATCGTGGCCTGGCAGTACATCTGGAAACCAATAATCATGAGGTTGATTTGTTCGATGGGCGTATCGATATCGCCTTAAGATTTGAACAGAAAAATGATGAGCACAATCTTCAGGTGGTGCCATTGATGCAGATTGAGCAAATTCTGGTGGCGACACCGAGTTATATTAATCAGAGCACCATTATTTCACGTCCTGATGATCTTAAAAATCATGATGTGCTGCCTTTGACCCATATCAAAAATCATCAGTATTTCCAGTTTCAAAATGTCAATACTGCAGAAAAAGCCGATTTTGAATTGAAATCCCGTTTCAGTACCAATAATGGTCTGGTGGCAAAATCGATGTGCTTGCAGGGCAATGGGATTGCCAAGATTTTATATCTCGATGCGAAAAAAGACTTACTGAATGGCACTTTGGTTGAAGTTTTGCCTGAATGGCGACTTCCACCGATTACACTATATGCAGTCATGCCGAAACGTGAGCAACAACCGACAAAAATTCTTCGTTGCCTAGATACATTGAAACAATATTTTGACCAGATTTCTGGTGGGCGTATTTTACAAGCCGCATCATAAGATACAGAATATAAAAAAGCCGCTTTCAAGCGGCTTTTTTGTTTTTAAGCGCAGGGTTTAGGCCAAAAAAGCGTTGATCATTTTCACTAAACGCTCAATCAGCTGATCAGCCTGTTCCTGAGTAATGTTCAGGGTAGGCAACAGGCGAACCACATTACCGGCAGTCACATTGATGATGGTTTTGTATTCATCACGTGCAATTGCGACCAGCTCAGTACATTCTTTCGGTAATTCAATTCCGATCATCAGACCGAAACCACGCACGCTCACATTTTGATCGGCCAGTTTGTTGCGTAACTGATCCACGATATAAGCGCCTTTTTCCGCAGCATTGGCGACGATATTTTCTTTTTGCATAATATCGAGAATGGTGTAGACCACACGTGAACCCAAAGCTGTACCACTATAAGTCGAACCATGATTACCGGCAGTTAGTACACCTACACCACGACCTTGAGTCATGACGGCGCCAATCGGGAAACCATTACCCAAGCCTTTGGCTGTGGTCAGTACATCAGGAATAATGCTGGTGTGCTGATAAGCAAAATATTTGCCCGTACGGCCATTCCCGGTTTGCACTTCGTCTAGCATCATCAACCAGTTGTGCTGGTTACAGATTTGACGAATCTCTTCAAGATAGCTGAAACCTTGAGGTGCGGTATTTACACCACCTTCACCCTGAATGGGCTCAACTAAAATGGCTACAATATCCGGATGATGAAGCGCTGCCTCTTCAATCGCTTCGAGATCACCAAAAGGTACACGAATAAAACCTTCGACCAGCGGGCCAAAGCCTTCCTGAACTTTTTTATTGCCTGTTGCAGAAAGGGTGGCCATGGTACGGCCATGGAAAGAACGATCCGCCACAATAATTTTGGGTGAAGCAATGCCTTGCATATGACCGAATTTACGTGCAATTTTGATTGCACCTTCATTTGATTCTGCGCCACTGTTGGAGAAGAATACTTCTTCCATACCCGCGACTTCGGCCAGTTTTTGTGCTGCAGCAGTTTGCCAAGGCACTTCAAACAGGTTGCTGGTATGAATCAAGGTCGCAGCCTGATCAGCAATTGCTTCGGCAATGACTGGATGCGCATGACCCAGACCACATACTGCAATTCCGGTTAATGCATCTAAATACTCTGTACCATCTTCGGTATAAAGATATGCACCTCGTCCTCGGACAAAGCTGATCGGTTGACGGCCAAATACAGGCATCAAGTGAGAAGGTTGATCAGTTTGTACCGGTGCGAGGGTAATATTATTCATGACTAACTCTTAACTGTTAGGTGGAAAGAAAAACTTATATAAGCAAAAACCCGCTCAGATTTAAAGGGTAATTGTAAATAAAATTGGAATTATTGCTTTAGACATACTGTTTTGTCTGGATTTGGGTATAATGCCAGACAGATGAGTTGAGGATTTATCAATGACTGAACAAGCACGCGATACCGAAGCGTTAATTCGTGACCAAATTGCTAAACATGCAGTACTTCTTTATATGAAAGGCACACCGCAATTTCCACAATGTGGTTTTTCTGCACGTGCAGTAGAAGCACTCAGTCAGATTGGTCGTCCGTTTGCTTATGTAAACATTCTGGAAAATCAGGACATTCGTGCGATGTTACCACAAATCGCCAATTGGCCGACATTTCCACAGCTTTGGATCAATGGTGAATTGATCGGTGGTAGCGATATCATGCTCGACATGTTCCAAAAAGGCGAATTAAAGCCTTTGGTTGAACAGTACAGCCCGGCAGCTGATGCTTAATTAAATTAAGATTTAAATCAAGCCAGATGTTAAAAAAGCGCTTCATTGAGAAGCGCTTTTTTATTGCTATTTTAAAGATAGAGCAACGACCGGATTAATCTTCTGTTGCTGCATTTGGCTTTTGGGCTATTGCATGACCTGCTTCAAGTTCAGTGTGTGGCTCAACAATTTGCTTCTTGTCTTTTTTCTTCTTCTTCTTTTTTTTCTTTTTCTTCGGTAATTCGACCAGCTCACCACCATCTTCAATCGCTTGCCAGTAATCCAGCTGTGCCATCACCGCGGCATAGATTGAATTTTTGCTATAGCGACCTTTTTTATCCAAGGTGCCGACCGGACGCGCCATCAGGATTTCCAGCGCCTGATCAATGGTATCAATCGCATGAATATGGAACTGACCTTCTTCGACAGCAATGGTGACATCTTTACGCAGCATCAGATGCTGCATATTCTGACGTGGAATAATCACGCCTTGTTTGCCGGTCAGACCTTGCAGCTTGCAGGCATCAAAGAAACCTTCAATTTTGGCATTGACACCGCCCACTGGCTGTACTTGTCCCAACTGGTTCATAGAGCCGGTAATGGCCCAGGATTGATCAATCGGTAACTGGCTAATCGCAGAGAGCAGGGCAGACAGTTCTGCGACTGTGGCACTGTCACCATCGACCTGACCATAGCTTTGTTCAAAGGCCAGCGCAGCAGAGAAGTGCAGGGTCTGTTCACGACCAAAATGTGCTTTCAGGAAAGACGACATCAATAACACGCCTTTGGCATGCAAGGAGCCACCGAGTTCCACACTGCGCTCAATGTCGAGAATGTCACCACCCCCTTGATACACCGAAGCAGTCAGACGTGAAGGAAGGCCAAATTCGACATCGGCATAATGAATTACCGACAAAGCATTAATCTGTCCCAGACGATGGCCACGGGTTTCGATTAGCTGTGTACCACGGGTCAGATCCTGCCAGTACAACTCACGTAAATAGCCTAAGCGATATTTGCGATGATCGAGTGCGGTATTGATATGTTTTTCCGAGACCATCTTGTCACCGGCCTGAAAGGCATGATGATGCGCTTCACGAATCAGGTCACCCAAGGTCAGGGCATGTAATGATAATGAACTTTGGTCTTCGGCCTGACGGCTGGAATCTGTGAGCAGTGCAGCCAAAGCAGAACGGTCAAAAGGCAATAATTTATCCGATTGCACATAGTCGGCAATCAGCTGCATATAGGCCTGCTCGTTGTCGTCATTACGTTGTAATGTATCGGTAAAATCAGCACGGATTTTAAAGATGCTGCCCAGCTCCGGTTCAAGCTCTAGAATTTCATAATAAATTTCAGGCTCGGCCAGCAAGATCACTTTAATGTTCAATGGAATCGATGCCGGTTCAATTGAAATACTGCCGGTTAGCGTGATCATATGCTCAAGTGAAGACAGTTTTAAATGCCCGGATTTAAGCGCACGCTTCAAACCTTGCCATGCATAAGGCTGTTCCAGTAATTGTTCCGCTTCCAGCATCAGAAAGCCGCCATTGGCTTTATGCAACGTTCCCGGACGAATCAGGGTGAAGTCCGTGGTGATCGTGCCATTTTGGGTTAGCTGTTCCACATGACCAAGTAAATTGTAATGTGTTGGAAAATCTTCAAAGATGACTGGCGCACCGCTATTCGGCTTGTGGGTAATAATCACGTTGGCCTGATAACGTGCCGGTACGCGGCTGAATAGTGCCGGGGTGAAATCATCCTCTTCCTGTTCCAGCACGATTTCGACATTATTGATAATATCTTCGGCATAATATTTTAGATAATGTTCCAAGCCTTGCACATGTTTGAACTTGGATAAAATCTGTTCTACACGTGGCACCACCACCTGTTTGGCAATATCACGATTCAGAATCTGAACACGGTCGCGTGCATCATCTTCCAGATCACCCAGATGCAAACCCAGACGCTCCAGTTTTTTGTCCATATAGCGCATATTGGTCGCCAATTCGGCCCGATCCTGATTGCTCAGCGCATTCAGATCTTCCTGAGTCATTTCCTGTAATTTGTCATCAATCAGATGTATGGGAACAAAGCAGTGTTCATCGTGTCGCGAGATCAGTTTCAGATCGAGTTCTGCACCTTCTTTGGTGAGTTCAATCAGCGCCTGTTGCTGTTCATCGCCAGTTTCCTGGCGAATCATTTCAATGCGGTTGTGATAGGTTTCCGCAGTAAAACGGCGTTCGAGCTGTTTCAGAATGGTTTGCCAGCTTTGATTTAGCATGGCCTGAAATTTTGGACCTTGACCTGCGGGAAACTCCAATGCTATTGGCTGGCGCTGGTTTTGAAAGTTGTTGACGTAGACCCAGTCGTTTGGGGTTTCCATGGTTTTGGCATGCTGTTGCAGCAGGCGCTTCACCATGGTGCGTTTGCCCAAGCCAGCCGTACCCACGGCAAAAATATTATAGCCTGAATAAGGTAAGGCAATCCCTGCCTCGACCGAAGCCCGTGCGCGGTCTTGTCCCAAGAAATTATTCAGGGGCTTGATCCGTTTGGTCGACGCCGGAATTTTTTCTAGGTTTGGAATGTGCGTTAGTTGGGTGGATTTTAAGCGGGTATGCTCAAGGGTGTTGTGAATTTCGCTTTGTTCAAATGCCGAGATAAGTAAATCTGAGCGGATATTTTCTGGTGTTGTCGTATTGTTGCTGGCGATAGAAGAATTAATTTGATCGAGTCTCTGGGTCACTGTTGAAATCCAAAACGAAATATTACGTTGATAAGCGTTAAGGTATACAGATTTGCTTGGAAAATTCAAGCGAACATGTGGCTTTTGCCAGAAAATAAAAAATCGGAAATGTGATAAATATATAAATCTTGTTGAAAGATGCGCTATTACAGGATTGAATAGCAGCAATTGGTTTTTCCGCGGAAAATAATAAAGCAATGACAACACAAACGACGGGTTGGAAATCCGCATTTACAGCATTTTTAGATCGACGTGCCTTGATCATGCTGTTCTTGGGATTTTCGGCCGGTGTCCCGATTCTTCTGATTTTTTCCAGTCTGTCTTTATGGTTAGGTGAGGCCGGAATCAGCAAAAGTGCAGTCACTTTTTTTAGCTGGGCAGCATTGGGCTACTCGTTTAAATTCGTCTGGGCGCCGCTCATTGATGAACTGCCAGTGCCTTTTCTGACCAAGGCTCTGGGACGCCGTCGAGCCTGGTTGCTGATTGCACAGATTCTGATTGTCTGCGCCATTTCCATTATGGCTTTTTCTGATCCGGCTTTGGGCGTAACTCATTTACAGCAAATGGCGCTGGGTGCAGTCCTGTTAGGCTTTTCTGCTGCAACGCAGGATATTGTGATTGATGCCTACCGGATTGAACTGGCGGAAACCCAGATGCAGACCGTCTTGGCCGCGACCTATAATGCCGGTTACCGGATCGGGATGATCGTGGCGGGTGCTGGCGCCTTGTTTCTGGCCGCTTATTTGGGCACAGCCAAAGGCAACTATATCTACGATGCCTGGAAATGGACCTATCTGGCCATGGCCGCGGTAATGCTGGTCGGAATTGTCACCACGCTTTGCATTCGGGAACCGCAGGTTGACCGTGTGCCTAAACATTATCTGCGCAGTGATTATTTCCGTTTAGTCGCAGTGTTTTTTGTCGCAGTGATCAGCTTTGTACTGAGCTATATCTATTCAGGCAATCTGGTCGCCAGTATTACCGAACAGTTCACCATTCAAGATACTTTTGCCTTGTTCTGCTTTGAAGCCTTACGCTTTATTGGTTCTGGTGCGATTGCCTTTGCCATTGGTGCAAGCTTGGTGAAAATGGGTGCAGTCAACAAGCAGATGGCCTATGAAACCTGGGTTAATCCGGTTGCAGACTTCTTTAGGCGCTATGGCTTAAAACTGGCATTGGTGCTGTTGTTATTGATCGGTTTTTATCGGGTTTCCGATATCATCGCCGGGGTCATTTCCAACGTCTTCTATCAAGACCTGAATTTCAGTAAAGAGCAGATTGCCGAAGCGGTCAAAGTCTATGGGGTGATTTTCTCTTTAATTGGTGGTTTTCTCGGTGGTTTACTGGCCCAGAAAATGAACATCATGAAACTGATGTTTGTCGGTGCCGTGCTGGCCTGTTCCACCAACCTGATTTTTATTGGACTGGTCAAATCTGGTGAAAAACTGGCAGCTGTCGAAGTTAGGGTCGCTAATCAGGTTTATCAGGCCGATACCGATGAAGTCGGTTACTGGAAGCTGAATGTACCCAGTGATGTTTTAGCGCAGAGTAAGCAACTGCAAGTGACAGCCAGCTATCTAAATTCAGATCATGCTACTCAGCCTGTACAGGTCAGCATGCCGTATTTGACTGCACAACAGGGCAGCACCCAGTTACAGATTCTGCCAATCACCAGTGACAATACCCTCAATGTCGCTGAACAGGACAAGACCATTGTGGTACGTGGTCAATATGTCGGTGCAGCGCTGCAACCGAATCAAAAGATTGTTTTACAAATCAATGATCAGAATCTTGAGGCAAAATTAGAAAGTGAAGGCGTATTTACTGCCGCGATTCCTGCGCAGCAACTGATTCAGTCACCCGCACATATTGTCAGTGCAGTCCTGATGCAAGATAGCCAGGCGCTTCAGCAAACCACACATGTTTATCAGGTCAATGATCAGCTCATCCCTGGCCAGAATCTGGATGTCGATATTCAGCCTTTGGCGGTGATAGATGGCAGTAGTTCCGACATGATCGAAGTCAGTGGTAAGGTCATCAAACCTTATAGCGACAAGTGGCTTTATTTTGCCATTATTGTCGATAATCTGGCTGCCGGACTTGCGGGTGCTGCATTTATTGCATTCTTGTCGAGCCTGACCAGTGTGTCATTTACCGCAGTTCAATATGCGATTTTTAGCTCACTCATGACCCTGACTCCCAAGATTTTAGGCGGATATTCGGGTACTATAGTGACCAATATTGGTTATCCGAAATTCTTCCTCATGACCACGTTAATTGGGATTCCGATCCTGATTCTGGTGGTTTGGGTCGCAAAACTGCTCGGTGAACACCAACAACAATTTGTACAGAAGGATGATTAATATGCGCATGCTGCATACCATGTTACGTGTAGGCAATTTAGAACAATCGCTCAAGTTCTATACTGAAGTACTTGGCATGACTTTGCTTCGTAAACGTGATTACGAAGAGGGCCGTTTTACCCTGGCTTTTGTCGGTTATGGCGATGAAGAAAATCACACCGTACTTGAATTGACGCATAACTGGGATACAGACAGCTATGAGCTGGGCAATGCCTATGGTCATATCGCGATTGCAGTCGATGATGCTTATAAGGCGTGTGAAGAGATCAAGGCACGTGGTGGTAATGTCGTGCGTGAAGCTGGTCCAATGAAAGGCGGTGTGACTGTCATTGCATTTGTAGAAGACCCAGATGGCTATAAAATCGAGCTGATCCAGCAAGATCAGGATGCACGTAATAACTAAGTGGGATGTAGCGTGATAGATGAAATGTATTCACGTATAGATGAAAATATTACATCAACCTGAGTGCATAGCATGGGCCCGGCATCTGTTAAGATAGCCGGGCATTTTTTTATCGAACAATAAAACTTTAAGGGAAGAACAGCAGATGCTTAAATTGTTGGCATTGGACCGCTTTACGATATTGCTATTTGTCATGGTGCTGTTGGCCAGTGTAGTGCCTGTCTCCGGACAGGCCGCTGAAGTTTTTGGCTGGATCACGACAGGCGCGATTGCCATTCTATTTTTCCTGCACGGTGCCAAGCTGTCCCGCGAAGCGGTGGTGGAGGGGATCATGCACTGGAAATTACATACTTTGGTCTTTGCACTGACTTTTGCCTTGTTTCCTATTCTAGGTTTGCTGGCCAAGCCGATTTTATTGCCAATGCTCGGGCAGGAGCTGTACTGGGGCTTCCTATTTATGTGCTTCCTGCCATCTACCGTTCAGTCTTCGATTGCTTTTACTTCCGTCGCACATGGGAATGTGGCCGGTGCTGTCTGTAGTGCATCATTTTCTAATATTATCGGCATGTTTATCACCCCGGTATTGGTGGCATTTTTTATTTTAGGTCAATCTGAGCACGGGTTTGACCCAACCGCTTCGATTATCCAGATTACGCTGTTGTTATTGGTACCTTTTATCTTGGGGCAAATTTTACGTCCCTGGATTTATCCAAAAATGATGAAAATGCCAAAAATCGTCAAGGTCTTCGATCAAGGCTCAATTTTATTGGTGGTCTATGGTGCTTTTAGTAGCGCCGTAGTAGCGGGACTTTGGAATGAAGTCAGTCTCAGTACATTATTGCTGTTATTGCTAGCCTGTTCGGTGCTTTTGACCCTGGTGATGCTGTTGTCGCTGTATATCCCACGCTGGCTGGGTTTTAGTCGCGCTGACCAGAAGACGGTATTTTTCTGCGGTTCTAAAAAAACCCTGGCCAGTGGCGTGCCGATGGCACAAATTCTATTTATTGGCCAGCCACTGGGCATGATTGTTTTGCCGATCATGATTTTTCATCAGATTCAATTGATGGTTTGCGGGATTATTGCCAATGTGTGGGCCAAAGAGGCTGAGTCAGAAGCAGAAGAATAATTCGCATATTGAATTTGTTTCACGTATAATAATGCCCACTTGTTGTGCTTAGCTCTGACGGTATCCGTCTCGGTGGGCCAAAAGAATGGTCTGTTGTGGTGTTGATCTGCATGAACTTTGTTCCTGCTTCCTCATTTGAGAGTGATCAATAGCGATGACAGCTAAACCTTCTTGAATCTAATGGAGTAATCGACCATGCGCGCCGATATTCACCCAAAATATGAAACTTTAGTTGCGACTTGTTCATGTGGTAACGTAATCGAAACTCGTTCAGCTGCTGGTAAAGAAACACTTTACCTAGACGTATGTTCAGCTTGCCACCCATTCTACACTGGTAAGCAAAAGAACGTTGACACTGGCGGTCGTATCGACAAGTTCAAACAACGTTTTGCTGGTATGTCACGTTCTGTTAAACGTTAATACCCAAAATGAAAAAACGGGCCTCAAGCCCGTTTTTTTGTGCCTGCCATTTGGAAAATAACCGCATGGCAGGCATATAACTATTTAATGCTCTTGTACATCAATCAGGTGATCGAGTTTTTTCTGGAAATAATCCCCTTGAATAAAGCGGGCATCAACATTCCAGGCATTGGCGAACAGGGTCATATCATTTAATTCGCGGACCAGAATATTCAGCGGTTTGATATCATTATAGCTGGTGATTTTTTCCTGCAGCTGCTCGACTCCAGTCTCGTTATTCAGCATCTGGGTCAAGCTGGAATGCAAGCTGACACCATCTATTTCCAGCTCACGCAGCAAATTCGGACCATACATCGATTGACCAAAATCACGCAGCGCAATCAGCGCGCCATGTTCATGCAGAACACGTAGATATTTCTGCGCATCCTGTTGATTCAGCAGAATATCTTCTTCAGAGAATTGCAGGATCAGCGGATGTCGGACTTTGCTGCGAATAATCGTAATCAGCTTGGAAATAAATTCCGGGAAGCTACGGTCTTTAAAGAGTACCGCACGGTTCAAATTCACGATTAAGGTCGCATCCGGATACTGGGTAATAAAGTTGTGCAACTGTTTACTGGCTTCAACCAGAATCCAGCGATCCAGTTTAATCGACAGCTCATCATCTTCATGCAGTTCAAGGAGTGTAGAAATATCCTGCCATTTATTCTCATAAATGAAGCCGCTGGTCACTTCATAAGTATAAAGGCGGGTATCTTCTTTATCATACAACTGCTGATATTTTAAATGGATTTCACCACGATCCAGACATTCACTCAAAGCTTTCAGGATATGAGGTGTCGCCGCAGGAATAGAGCTGACTGCTGGACTGATCGCCGCAACTGTTGGGCTTTCGATTGGTGTTTCAGCCACACTAAAATCGATCTGCGGCATTTCTAGAGATGGCTGGTTGCTCAGTGAAGCAGGAATATCCAGTACAAATTCAGGTGCTACTTCTGCTTGAGGTAAAGACGTAGAGAAGGCTCGTGCAATCAGTTCATTGCAGTGCGCTTCATCATTTAAACCCTGTTCCAGAACCACATAACCCATGCGTAAATTGAGCGGGAACGAATTTTGTCCCACTGTCACTAATTGTGGCTTGCTGAGTGCATTTAATCCGATCAGTTTGGATTCAAGAATTGCTTTGGAATCTGCCTGGAACAGACCGACAAGGACGTCATATTCCAGCTTGAATAATGGAACATGGGTTTGTTCTTTGAGGAATTCTTTAACAGCTTTGAAATATCCACTAAACGTCGTCCACTCAGACTGTAGAACTTCTGGTTCATAGGAACTTAAAGAGAAAGTTACTATGGCATTTACAGGTGCGGACTGTTTGGTTATTTCACGTTTAAGGAGCTGGAAAGTACTCGGTTTTCCGGCCGGCTTCTCGGTATTGCCTGCTTGAGCCTGAGTATCAATAGTAATTTGTAGTGCATCTTCTTCAGCGCTGGATGGCAAGAATTCCAGTTTTAATGGCTTAGATGCGGCGACACGCGGATTAAGAGAGTGGATTTCAACCCGGCCTAAATCGACCTGGCCTTGAGAAATCTTTTTGAAACGTGTTTTAAAGTCGTTTAGATCAGAAGGTTGTAATAGATCTAGCAGCGGCAGGCCAATAATCTCGTCTTCACTTTGTAAGCCAAACAGTTTCAGATAGTCTGCATTGGCCTGAATATGAATCCCTTCTTGAATGGTTGCGATGGCACGGTTACTATCTTCGACTAAGGATTGTGTCTGACTTTGTGCTGTTTCCAGCTCAGTCATTAAATGTTGCTGAGACTGCGACAAACGGCTAAATGACAATGCTCGAACCAGTCCCACATAAAAGCGTTCCAGGTAGTCAAAATTGAGAATGTCATATACCCCTTTACGGATATATTGCGCATATTGTTCAGCCTGGTAATCATCCGGTTTAAGCAAAATCATCGGCAGATTAGGCTGCTGCGAAAGGCGTACCAGACTTAAGGCCTGTTCATATTTCAGGTCGTAGGCACGTCCAAAAATAATCAGATCCCAGTTGAAATTTAATTGTTTTTCAAAAGATTGTAGATCATCCAGCAGAACAGCATCCACCTGATAATCATGACTGGTCAGCAGATCACGGATTTGGTTATATCTAATTTGATTATCATCAATAATTAGTAAACGTGTTTCAGTACGTTTTAACTTTTTAGACAATAATGGATTTCTCACTTCAATGCTTCCCATAAATCGTGATTTCTGCTTTCATTCATGTGCTGATCGATAAAGTTTTCGATCATCTCTTCTTCCTGATCATTCAATAATTCATAATCAAAACGGATGAAACTCTGCGTAATCAATTGTGCTTTGGTTAGATAGATTTTGAGTTCTTCCTGACCGAGGCGTAAATGAATGGTTTGTTTTTCCCTAAACATCTGTGAACCAGAGACAATCACACTGGTCGTGACCTGATCCAGTTGCGTCATTTTTACCAGCAGTGCAGGCTGATAATTGACATGATGGCGTTCGGTACGGCTATAAGCCGCGCAAGGGAATAATTCCTGAGCCAGAACTTCCAGACCAATTTCCAGACTCTTGTCGGTCGATTGCTTGATCCAGCGAATCACACCACCACGCCACTGACGCTGTGATTTTTCCTGAACCAGAATAAATTCACCGGTTTTCAGATTGGCAGGGGTAATACCAGTCCATTTAATCCGGTAACCATTGACACTAATATCCAGAACTTCAGCACTATGAATCTGTTTGGTTTCGCGATCGAGGGCCTTGATGCTGCTAAAACCACTTGGAATGGCATTTTCCATTGAGCTGACAAAACTGCTTTCACTCTGGAAATTATAATTGGCCTCAAGTTCCAGGGTCTCGTTAAAGTTTTTACCTTTGGATAGATAAAAATGTGCCACCGTCAAGCCAAAGCAGATATTGATCTGGGCTGAATATTCATAACGTTCGTGACGGCGTTCGATATTATTCGAGAGCAGATTATAGATATGAAAATGTAGTGCAGGGGTCAGGAACAGTTTTTCATTACGCGACAGATACTGGGCATTTTTGCTTTGAGTATGGGTCAAATGTTCCATCAGATTCTGGGTGGAAATATAGAAGCTTGGCTGAAAATTTTCACCCTGATGCGAATTAAAGATCGGGGGGTGATCTTTGCTGGCATCCACCACATAGCGGGACAGTGTGGTTTCTTTCGGTAGAATCTGCACCAGTTTGGCCCAGTCAAAACTGCATAGGTACAGCCCCTGAATTTCTGCAGGGCGAATCTGATGGGTATTAAAAATATCCAGTAAAATTAGTTGAGCATAAGCATGTGCAATATTCTGGATCTCGTGCTGGGTGCCTAAAACCTGATTGATATTGCTTTGGTAGAAATTATTTTCGATTGCACATTCAAGCAGTTGATGTGCAGCCAACCATTGCCCCATATCCGGTGTGCTGTATAACATATGCTGTTGATATAACAGCAGGCTGAGCTGTTGCAAAGCATAATAAATCGACACCATACGCGCGGTTTGAATGCTTTTCTTTTTACCCAGAGAAAACAGGGAAAATTTTTGATGGGTCAGTTGATGATTACAGCGTTTGACGATATCAATATAAATTTTGGCAAAATGGCTACGCAGCAGCATGGCCAGTTCAATGATTTGATCGTTACGATCCGAAGTAATCAGCCCCTGATTGACAAAATGCTTTTCCAGACTGGTCAGAACATTTTCAAGGGTCGGATGCAAGACCTGAATCAGGTCAAAGCGCAGGGTTTCTGTGCATTTCAGCTCAGAAATTTCTAATAAGGCATTAAACAGGGATTTGGATGAATTTCCCAGTTGCAAAATTGAAATACCGGAAACCCACTCTTGCAAAGCTTTGGCAGTCGTCGGGCAAAAGCTCAGCTGATCCCGTGTGAGTTCCGTCGGTGTCTGAAAAATGTCGGACGTATGCTTGCTCATCTTTATTATTTAACTCAAAAATGTTGAAACCCCAAAAAGCGGTGTCTTATTGTTCTCGCCCGCTATTTCTCGAACCAGTTTAGGAACCAAATACCCCGGAAGGTTCGCTAAAACTTCAGTATAAATCTCATAAATGTCATCAGGTGGTAAATCAAAATGATGTGCACCTTTTACTTTATCAAGTACATGTAAATAATACGGCATCACCCCGGCATCAAACAAGCGATAGCTTAAATCTGTCAAAACCTGAGCAGAATCATTCACACCTTTTAATAAAACTGTCTGATTCAGCACAGTAATCTGTTGTTGAACCAACTGGTTCAAACGCTTGCAGGTGAAGTCATCCAGCTCCGATGCATGGTTGGAGTGTACCACCAGAATAATACGTAGCCTACTGTTTTTTAACATGCTAAGTAGCTCTTCGTCCACCCGGTTAGGGATCACAATGGGAACTCGTGAATGTATTCTTAAAAATTTGAGCTGTGGTAGAGATTCTAGCCGCTCGATCCAGAGTTGCAATTTCCGGTTGGATAAGGTCAGTGGATCACCACCGCTCAGAATCACTTCATTAATATCAGGCTGGCTTTCCAGATATTGCTTGATATTGATCCAGTCTTCATTTTTAGGCAGGTTGTCCTGATAAGGAAAATGCCGGCGGAAACAGTAACGACAATGCACGGCACAGGCACCGGTCAGCGTCAGCAAGAAACGTGATTTATATTTATGTAATACGCCGGGCTGCTGATTGGCCTGCTCTTCGCCCAAGGGATCGGTAACAAATCCCGGATGATCTTCCAGCTCCAGATGATGCGGCAGGACTTGTAACAGTAGCGGGTCTAAAGGATTGCCTGACTGTATTTTGCCGACAAAAGCACGTGGCACGCGTAATTTGAACTGTTCACTGGCCAAAATGGCACCTGAGAGCAGCTGCGCCGGTGCGAGTTGCAGCAGTTCAAGCAGTTCGTGCGGATCAGTAATCAGGTCGCTAAGCTGTGATTGCCAGTTTTGTTCTTGATATAAATAATTCGTCATGCTGGAAGATTAACAGTAGAAGTGGGAGGGCAAGGCCAGAGGGTTGCAGTTTAACAGTTTGTCGAGAACCAGAATAATCTGCTGTGCGATAAAATTTGTCGTCATGACTATATGTCAAAAATGATGACAGCCGGATGGCATTTTAGCGTCCAGCAAGACATGAATAAACAAAGGATTTTCATGCCTGATGCTAACTTAGGCAGTGTGAAGGGCTGAAAGCGGAATTTTTCATTGCGGCGAGCGCCATTGCTCATTTAGAATACGTAACATTAAATGAATGTGCATGTGGCAACTTAATGTTCGTGTCAGACTTGCTAAATGACATTGCAACAGCCCTTAGCATCGATAGATTAAAGTTAGTAAGTTTGGAGTGCGCCAGTCATGGCCTATTATTCTACGAATGATTTCAAATCAGGCCTTAAGGTTATGCTTGATGGTAACCCATGTTCAATCATGGAAAACGAATACGTAAAACCAGGTAAAGGCCAAGCCTTCAACCGCGTAAAATTACGTAACCTTAAATCAGGTAAAGTTCTGGAAAAAACTTTCAAATCAGGCGAGAACCTAGAAGCGGCTGATATCGTTGAAGTAGAAATGGAATACTTGTACAACGATGGCGAAATGTGGAACTTTATGGATCCTGTATCGTTTGAACAGATCGCAGCTGATAAAACAGCGATGAGCGATGCTGCAAAATGGTTAAAAGACGATTCAAATGAAAAATGTACCATTATGCTGTTCAATGGCGTGCCGTTAAACGTGACTCCACCGAACTTCGTGGTACTTAAAATCGTTGAAACTGATCCAGGCGTTCGTGGTGATACTTCTGGCGGTGGCGGTAAGCCGGCGAAACTTGAAACAGGTGCTGTGGTACGTGTTCCATTATTCGTACAGCAAGAAGAAAGCGTTCGTGTAGATACCCGTACTGGTGACTATTTAGAACGTGCATAATGGTTTGAAAATAGACTATTATCGAGAGGGATGATTTAAATCATCCCTTTTTTTATGCCAAAGTCTTAGAGGAAAAGCAAAAGAACAGGCGTAAAGTCGCAAGGGAAAACAGCAGTACCTCGAACAACAACAATCACGCTGATTTGTATGCATCACAATATGAGGGATTGAATGGAAACTTTACAAAAGAAGTCGACGCTGACTTCGAAAATGATTTGGCTTTTGGTAGCCATTGTGGGTGCAGTCTCTTTTGGAGTTCTGGCACTGAGTCGGGGTGAGCATGTTAATGCAGTCTGGCTGGTACTTGCCGCGGCCTGTGTCTATAGCATTGCTTACCGTTTCTATAGCCTGTTTATCGCCACCAAAGTATTTGAGCTGAATGAACGCCGTTTAACCCCTGCGCATCGTCTGGCCGATGGTCTGGACTATGTGCCGACCAATAAAAGCGTTCTGTTTGGCCATCACTTTGCAGCGATTGCCGGTGCAGGTCCTTTAGTCGGTCCGATCCTGGCAGCACAAATGGGCTATTTACCCGGGACGATCTGGCTACTGGTCGGTGTGGTACTGGCAGGTGCGGTACAAGACTTCTTGGTGCTGTTTATTTCCACCCGTCGTGACGGTCGTTCACTGGGGGAAATGGCAAAACAGGAACTGGGTACTTTTGCCGGTATTATCGTGATGCTCGGTGCCTTGGGCGTGATGATTATCATTCTGGCGGTATTGGCACTGGTGGTGGTGAAAGCGCTGACCAACAGCCCATGGGGTGTATTCAGTATTGCAGCCACCATTCCGATTGCGATCTTTATGGGCATTTACATGCGTTTTATCCGTCCGGGTAAAATTGCTGAAGTCTCGATTATCGGTTTTGTGTTGATGATGCTAGGTATTATCTACGGTGAAAACATCGCACAACATCCATATTGGGGTCCATTCTTCACGCTTTCTGGCACTGAGCTGACCTGGGCATTGATCATTTATGGCTTTATTGCTTCGGTATTGCCAGTCTGGCTATTGCTTGCCCCACGTGATTATCTGTCAACCTTCCTGAAAATTGGCGTGATTGCAGGTTTGGCCGTGGGTATCCTGTTTGCCATGCCTGAAATGAAACTGCCAGCGATTACCAAATTCGTTGATGGTACTGGTCCTGTATTCGCAGGTTCTATGTTCCCATTCCTGTTTATTACCATTGCTTGTGGTGCGATTTCCGGTTTCCATGCCTTGGTATCTTCGGGGACCACACCGAAACTGGTCAACAATGAACGTGATATCCGCATGATCGGTTACGGCGGTATGTTGATGGAATCTTTTGTGGCGATCATGGCTCTGATCTGTGCTGCAATTCTGGATCCAGGAATTTACTTTGCCATTAACTCACCAGCCGCGTTACTCGGTACTACAGCCGAAAGTGCAGCAGAAGCAGTACGAACCCTTGGTTTTGTGGTAACGCCTGAAGCCTTGACCTTGCTGGCACAAGAAGTCGGTGAAAACTCGATTTTGTCACGTACAGGTGGTGCGCCTACTTTTGCAATTGGTATGGCACATATCATTACGGAAATTTTCAATAGCCGTGAAATGATGGCGTTCTGGTATCACTTTGCGATTCTGTTTGAAGCATTATTCATTCTGACTGCTGTTGATGCTGGTACACGTGCCTGTCGTTTCATGGTTCAGGATACCGTGGGTATCGTGATTCCTGCGGTGAAACAGTCGCATAATTTCTTCGGAAACCTGTTGGGTACTGCGGTTGCAGTGGCAGGCTGGGGCTTCTTCGTCTATCAGGGCGTCGTCGATCCACTCGGTGGGATTAACAGCTTATGGCCGCTGTTTGGTATTGGTAACCAGATTTTGGCTGCGATGGCGCTGATTCTTGGTACTGTCATTCTGTTCAAGATGAAAAAACAGAAATATGTCTGGGTCACCATTATTCCGACAGTGTTCCTGTTCATCACTTCAATGACTGCCGGCTGGCAGAAGATTTTCCACGAAAATCCAAAGATTGGTTTCCTTGCACAAGCTGACCGTTTCAATACGGCCATTGCTAATAATGAAATCTTAGCGCCAGCAAAAACCGTGGCAGAAATGCAGACGGTGGCCATGTCAAACCAGATCAATGCTGCGCTCTGTGCTTTCTTCATGATTGTAGCCTTTGTCATGTTGTTTGCTGCAATTCGCGTGATCCGTCGTGCATTGGCAAATCCTGAGCCATCGGTGCATGAAGCAGAAGCGATTTATCGCGATCCTGAAGAGATTCAGCCAGCGAAAGGTCATTAAGGGGAATATTATGAATCTGAAATTTGCCAAAAGCGGGAAAACGATGATTTATAAAATCATCAAGATGACTGTGATGTCACAAAAGGATTTAATCCTGAATCCGAAAAACTGGTCGCGGATTGCGACCTTGTGGCAACGTTTGCAGCAAAGTTTCCGCTTGATGGTCGGTGTACCTGATTACCAGACCTATGTGGAGCATATGCGTAAGCATCATCCCGATCTGGAAGCCATGGACCCGAAAACATTTTATCGCCACTGTGTGGATTCCCGTTATCCATCTGCGGGCGGTGATATGAAGAAATGTCCGTGTTAATCATTGAGTAAAACAAGCGCCTTTCGGGGCGCTTTTTTATGCCTAAATATCGGTCTTAAAAATGGCCGAGCGAATGACCTCTCATTTCATTCACTCAGTTGTTTCAGAATGTTCTTGATTCAAATCCAGGATAAAAATAAATCTGCATACCTTTTAAGTATGGTGTTTTAACTATCATAAATAAAATGTATACGAGGTATTAATACTCGCACTCGAAGAAAAAATGATTTCTTCTTGAACCGGTTTTTTTGCCTGTTTTCTATGTTGCCATTTTCTCCGTACTTGATAAAACCCACCTATTTTTATTTGAATTTTCGCCATTTTGTCGCGGGTATTCTCATTCAGTTACACAGATAGAGAATTGATCTTTTGGGAAAATTAAAATTTCAGTGTATGTTAATCCTAGACCATGTTTTATTAGGAAAATTAGTGTGATCTGGGGCATGAAACAAAAGGAAAATAACGATACTGCACATCTCAATACTGTGCTTGAACAAAAGATTGCAAGTTATGCGCCCAAGGTCCAGCATTTTTTTGAAGAGGTCAATGCCATCGTACTGGACAAGCAGGCCCAGACCAAGTTGGCGCTGTGCTGTCTGATTGCAGGTGGTCATGTTCTATTTGAGGATTTACCGGGTCTGGGGAAAACCACATTGGCGAGTAGTCTGGCACATCTGGCAGGGTTGAAGTTCCAGCGGATACAGTTTACCAATGACATGCTGGCCAGCGATGTCATCGGCATTAACATGTTTAACCAGAAAGAGCATCAGTTCGAGTTTAAACAGGGCCCTATTTTTACCCAGATTTTACTGGCAGATGAAATTAACCGTTGTAGCCCCAAAACCCAGAGTGCCTTACTTGAAGCCATGGAAGAGGGCTATGCCACCATCGATGGCGTACGCTATGCCTTGCCAAAACCGTTCTGGGTGATTGCCACACAGAACCCGCTGTTTCAAAGCGGCACTTATGCCTTGCCGGAATCGCAGCTGGATCGTTTTCTGATGCGTTTGTCTTTGGGTTATCCATCGCGTCATGCCGAGAAGCTGTTATTACAGCAGGAATCCCGTTTTGCCCTGATTGCCAGTCTGGCGCATATTTTTACTGAAGATGAAATTCTGGATCTGCAAAGTCTGGCGCATCAGGTCTTTATGAGTGAAGCGATTCAGGAATATCTGCTGGATCTGGCGGAAGAAACCCGCAAGAACCGTCATGGCCTGTCCACCCGTGGTTTATTGGCACTCAAGCGTGCAGCACAAGCGCATGCGCTGATTCAGCAACGTGCCTTTGTCACAGCGGATGACGTACAGGCCGTATTTGTGGCGGTGACTTCACATCGTCTGGGTTTGAGTGAAGCTGAAACTTTGAATGTCATGCAACAGGTTGCGGTCAGCTAAAGGAGTCCTCTCTTGGATAAAACCTGGCAAGAATGGCTGGCCAAACGCTTTCAATTTTCACAGCAGAAACAGCTCTCGCAGAAAGACGTCTTGGTATTTATTTATCAGCAGGGCTATCTGTATCTGGTGTTGATCTTGATCACCTTTGTGGCAGGGGTGAATTATGCCAACAATCTGATTTTAGGTTTCTGCTTTTTAATCAGTGCTGTGCTGTGTATCAGTTTTTATCTGACGTTTAAGCAGCTGCATGGCTTGAAGATTGAATTAATCGCGGATGAAGTGGGGCAGGTCGGACACAGTCTGAATCTGCAAATGTATTTTCAGCAGCAGCAAGTTCGACCACATTATTTGTATATTAAAGCTGGAAATCAGCTACACAAAGTTTATCTGAATGCACAGAAGCAGCAGTTTATCCTGCCATTTTATGCAGAGCAACGCGGTAAATTTGATTATCCCGTCATTCAAATATATTCGGTTTATCCTTTTGGATTGGTTCGGGCCTGGACTTATCTTTATCATCAGCATACTGCCTGGGTTGCGCCCAAAGCAGAAGTTTTTAGCGCAGAAAATAGATACCATCTGAACCGCTTTGAACCAGATATGGATGAATTTCGCGAACTGCGAAATTACCAGACTGGCGATTCCTTGCAGTCGGTATCCTGGAAGCAGTTTGCCCGAGGACAGGGCTTATATGTCAAGGTTTTTGAGCAGTATCAGGATGAACACAGTATCGAGATTCATTATGAACATATGCCGACGCAATCACATGAAGAAAAACTTGAATTTATGATGGGACTGATCGAGCAATGCGAGCAACAACAATGTGCTTATGCACTGCATTTGCCCCAAGCCGAATTGCCACAGGGTGCAGGTGAAGCGCAACTGCGTAAAGCCAAACAGTTATTGGCACAGGCCTAAGGCAGATAAAGCAATGATCAATGCAAAAATCCATACTTCGATTGTACTGACCTTGAGCCTGATTCTCATCGCCCAAATGGCATTTATTCCGGTTTTACTCAGCATTATTTTCGCCATCAGTATTCTGTGTATCTGGATTTATCTGAAACGTCAGCAGCCATTTCCTAAAATTGGCACCTTCTTGCTCACAGTTTTGGCACTGGGCAGTATTTATTTAAGTTATCAGAGCTTTATTGGTGTTGAAGCTGGAGTGGCAGTTTTATCGACATTTTTATTTGCCAAATCACTGGAAAGTAAAAACAGGCGTGACTTAATTATTTTGTTTAATTTTGCCCTGTTTGTCGCTGCCAGTTCATTCCTATATAGCCAATCTTTTGGGATGGCGATCGTGATTGTGCTGTGTTTAATCAGCTGTCTGATTGGCTTGTACCGGATTCAGACCAGCGAGTTTGAACAGGAGCAGATCACTCAGCGTGCAGCGTTGCAACAGGATGTCAAACATGTGGGCAAGTTTATCCTGTACGCCGTTCCATTTTTTATCTTGCTGTTTATTTTCTTCCCGCGTTTGCCACCACTTTGGCATATTCCCATCCCAGAAAATAAAGGTGTGACCGGTATTAGCGACAGCATGTCGCCCGGTGATATTGCTGAATTATCGCAGTCTAGTGCATTGGCTTTCCGGATTATCGGTGATGTCAGTAAACTCCCACCGCGTTCAGAGCTGTATTGGCGCGCCTTGGTACTGGATGAATATGATGGTCAACGCTGGACCAGCAGCTTCGTCAATCAGCAACCTTTAATGCGACAGCCCATGGATAGCTCGCCAGTGCCGGTTGGATGGAACTATCAATATCTGGCTGCGGATCCTTCGGTGTTCTGGATCATGGGGCTGGAAAAATCGATACCTGTAGAGCGCCGTTATTATAACCGTCAGGACTGGAGTATTGTACCGCGACGACTCACGCAACGCGTTGAACCGATTCCGCTGCAGTGGATTGGGACACAATATGATCCTCAGGCTGTAGGTCAATATCTCGCGCGAATCAATAGCCAGGTACAGCGCAGATTCGACCCTCGAGCGCAGCAGCTGGCACAACGCCTATATACGCAAAGTGCTGAAGATCCACGCCGTTATGTGCAGAACGTTCTGAACTGGTATCAGCAGAATAACTTTGTTTATACCCTGAAACCGGGCCAGTTGGGACAAAACCGGATTGATGAATTTCTATTTAATTCGCGGCAAGGGTTTTGTGAGCATTATGCATCGAGTTTCGTCATGCTGATGCGTTATGTCGGGATTCCTGCACGTGTGGTGACTGGTTATCAGGGTGGAGAACTGGCACCGGATCGTAAGAGTTGGGAGGTCCGGCAACTGGATGCTCATGCCTGGACAGAAGTCTGGTTAGATCAGAAATGGCAGCGCTTTGATCCGACTGCCATGATTGCGCCACAACGTATAGATGGCGGAATGCAAAACCTGATGTCTCAAGATGAAAGAGTTTGGTCAAATAATTCGACCTGGACATCGCAGAATAATCAGTGGATGACCAAGATGCGGGTCTGGAGCGATTATGCCAGCTACCAGTGGCAAAGCAAGGTGGTGGGTTATAATGCAGAATCGCAACAGAACTGGCTATCAAAATTAGGTCTGAGTTCGGCTTATTCGAGTATTATCGTTTTGCTCGGCAGTATTGCACTACTGATTCTAGCCTATGGACTCAGAATTTATCTAAAAGCCCGACAGGCTCAATCCCCATTTGATCGTGCTATCCAACAGTTGAATCAATCTTTAGCTGACGATCTCAAAAAACAGCCTGCTGAAACTTTTCATCACTGGATGCAGCGTTTATCCCAACAGGTTAAGGTCGAAAATCAGTCTGCATTTATAGAGGCAATCCGGATTTTTGAAAAATATCTTTATTCAGGAGCAGAACTTACTGATCAAGAATTGAAAAAATTCAGGTATTTGCTTAAAACTTGTGCTGATAGTTTAAAAATCAAATGAAAAGACTTGTCTTCAGTCAGAAAAATTTATAATATGCCATGCATTCTAGGTGTATAGCTCAGTTGGTTAGAGCGCTACGTTGACATCGTAGAGGTCTCCAGTTCGAGTCTGGATATACCTACCAAGATTCAAAAAAGCCCATTCAAAGAATGGGCTTTTTTATGACTTAATTTTAATGTAATAAATTTAATTGTTTCATAAAGTCCAGCCTGCACTCAAAAATACAAAAAATAGCAGGACTAAACTCTTAAAGCATATAAGGATTATGTCTGGTATTTTTTAGGTCATTTTAAAATCAAGATAAAATATATTTTATAAAAAATCTTTATTTAAACCTGACATATTTTAACTGAACTATTTAAAGTATCTAGTGTTCTGTATTCCGATCTAAAAAAATTTAAAGCATACTCCAAGGATGTTCATCTGGCTTCATTTTAACTCAGGATGCATAAGTGAAATATTCATTTATACAACAGGCTTTCACTGGCCCCGTGGATATCGTTGGGGATATTCATGGCGAGATTGCAGCACTGGAACAACTGATTCATGTATTGGGTTATGACCGGCACGGTCGTCATCCTGAACAGCGTAAACTGATTTTTGTTGGTGATCTGTGTGATCGGGGGCAGGATAGTGTCGCGGTGATCAAGCGGGTCAAACAGCTAGTAGATGAAGGCTATGCACAATGTGTCATTGGCAATCATGAATTGAACCTGTTGACCGATACTTTTCGGGAAGGCAATGGCTGGTTTTTTGGTTCACCGCATCAGGATGATCTGAAACCTTTTGATTCCATACAGGCTTCAGCCACAGACCATAAGTGGATTCTGGATTTTTTAAATCGCTTGCCGGTGGCGCTCGAGTCTGAGCAGCTGCGTGTGGTACATGCCTGCTGGCATCAGCAATCCATTGATCGATTACGTGATTCTCATTTCAATTCGCTCAGAGAAGCCTATGCTAAATTCGTTGAGCATACAGCGCTGGATTTGCAAGCCTTAGGTATTAATGAATTAATACAGAATGAACAGCAACAATACCAACACCAGTTCAAAGACCCAGCTGCAACTTTACCTTTATTGCAACACCTCGCAGAAAAAGAGCTGCGTGAGCAGATGCATAATCCAATTCGGGTCATCACTTCAGGTGCAGAACAGATCGCGGTGCAACCCATTTACGCCGGTGGCCGATGGCGTATGATCGATCGGTTGCCATGGTGGGACAGTTATACCGATCAAATTCCAGTGATTACCGGACATTATTGGCGGAATTTTAAACCCACTGAAGAAAAAACCGGTTTACTCAAATCGATCGATGCACTGCAATGGTATGGACAACAGCAAAACGTATTTTGTGTAGACTATTCAGTGGGCAAACGCTATCTCGATCGTCAGCAGGGCGTCGCGTTCAGACATCGACTTGGCGCTTTAAGATTTCCAGACAATATTCTGATCTTTGAAGATGGCACCCATTACCTGGTTCAAGGGACTTAATCAGATAGAGTCTTCAGAAATTTTTCCCGGCAATTTGTTGGGATGAAAAAGCAGCCATTCAGGCTGCTATTTTTAGAAGATTGCAAGTTTATTCTGCTTCGATAATTTCATAATCATGGGTAATTTCAACGCCGCCATCCGAAAGCATTTTGCTGGCAGAGCAATACTTTTCTGCAGAAAGTTCTACGGCTTTTGCCACCTGTTTCTCTTTAATGGCTTTGCCTGTCACGACAAAATGTAAGTGAATTTTCGTGAAAACTGCCGGAATTGTATCCGCACGTTCAGCCTTTAACTCACAACGTACATCGCTAATATCCTGACGGGCTTTCTTCAAAATGGTCACAATATCAAAAGATGCACAGCCACCCAGACCGGTTAAAAGCAGTTCCATTGGACGGGGACCACGGTTTTCACCACCATATTCCGCTGAACCATCCATAATGATGGTGTGACCACTTTGAGTTTTTGCTTCAAAAGCAACATTCTCTAACCAATGAACGCTTGTTTGCATTGCAACTACCTAAAAAAAGCTATAAATTTGTCAAGTAACTGTACACTAACATAAATTGGGTTGATACGGAATTTCAATCCCACTGTGTGACAAGTTCACATTAGGTCTTGTGCGATCTATACATTATCCATATTCGGAACCGTAAGCATGACTTCAAACTTTTCACAATTGAGCACAGATGCGCTTTCTCCGGGGCAATTACCAGAATCCGTGAAAGCACTGTTAAAACGTGCATATATTAATCGTTATCCAAAACGTACTACGATCATTGATGCAGGATCAGAATCTAAATCTTTGTATTTGATTTTGAAGGGGTCTGTATCCATCATTCTTCGTGAAGATGATGATCGTGAGATTGTCGTGGCATATTTAAATCCAGGTGACTTTTTTGGGGAAATGGGTTTATTTGAGGTAAATCCACAACGTACTGCAGAAGTTCGTACACGTGATGTGTGTGAAATTGCTGAAATCACCTATGAAAATTTTCATGAAATCAGCAAGCAATATCCTGATCTGAGCTATGCGGTATTTGCTCAGCTGGTACGCCGTCTGAAAAATACCACACGTAAAGTGACTGATCTGGCATTCATTGATGTTTCAGGCCGTATTGCACGTTGCCTGATCGACTTGTCTTCTCAGCCTGAGGCGATGATTTTACCAAATGGCCGTCAGATTCGTATTACCCGTCAGGAAATTGGCCGTATTGTCGGTTGTTCCCGCGAAATGGTCGGCCGTGTACTGAAGACACTTGAAGAACAGGGGATGATTGAAACCGATGGTAAAGCCATTCTGATTTTCGATGTTTCTCTGGAGGAGCCAGAAACGGTCAGTGCCGGTGAGCTCGAAGACGAATAAGTCAAAAATAAAAAAAGCAAATCAGAAGATTTGCTTTTTTTATCCCTACTTTAAAAGCACAAATTCATTTGAACATAACAATTTGGCACAAGCTTTTTAGAAAAGATAATTTAAGTCCCCTTATCATTCCGATAGGCTATAGCGCATGTGATCGCAATAAACGACCGATAAATTTTAAGGATATTTTTTTATGCAGTTCAGACCATTGGCAGATACAGGCATTCTTTTGCCGGAAATTTGTTTGGGCACCATGACATTTGGTGAGCAAAACACACAGGAAGAGGCTTTTCAGCAACTGGATTATGCTTTGGATCAGGGAATGTATTTCTGGGATACTGCGGAAATGTATCCGGTTCCGCCGAAACCTGAAACCCAGGGTGCAACCGAGCGTATGATTGGTAACTGGATTGCCTCTCGCGGTGGCCGTGACCAACTTTTTCTGGCCTCAAAAATTGCCGGTCCTTCACAAGGCGGCAGTCATATCCGGGATGGCAGAACCCGTTTCGTTGCAGATGAAATTGCATCAGCGATTGACCAGTCCTTGGCACGTCTGCAAACCGATTATATCGATTTATATCAGCTGCACTGGCCGCAACGTCCAACCAATTTCTTTGGCAAGCTGGGCTATGGTAATGCAGAAGCGGCAGAAGATCGTGCAGTAACAGATCTGGAAGAAACCTTAACCGCTTTACATCAAGAGATTCAAAAAGGCCGCATTCGTTATATCGGCCTGTCCAATGAAACCCCATGGGGCACCATGAAATTTTTACATCTGGCTGAAAAACTTGGTTTATCTAAGTTTGTCAGTGTGCAAAATCCCTATAGCTTATTGAATCGTACTTATGAAATGGGCATGTCAGAAATTGCCAAATACGAAGGTGTAGGCCTGTTGGCTTATTCACCTTTGGCATTCGGTTATCTGACCGGTAAATTCCGCCATGGTGCGCGTCCTGCCAATGCTCGGGTTACTTTATATTCGCGCTTTAGCCGCTATAGCAATCCGGAAAGTGAATGGGCGACCGAACAATATGCACAACTGGCCGAGCAGCATGGTCTGACTTTGACGCAATTGGCTTTGGCCTTTATCAAACAGCAGTTCTTTGTAACCAGTACTATTATTGGGGCCACCAATCTGGATCAGTTAAAAGAAAATATTCAGGCCTTTGAAATCGATTTATCTGAAGACGTACTGAAAGGTATTGAAGCGATTCACTGTCAGCAGCCAAATCCGGCTCCATAATTTTTATCGTTATTTAGACGCACCCTTGATTGAGGGTGTTTTTTTATTGTTGATTACACGCTTATTTTAATGAAAAAGAGTATGGGAAAGGATCGTCAAATCCGCATAATTAAAACATCATCCATAAAAGATGCTCTTATAAAAATGAATCATGAAACTACTTTGTCCCAAACAAAAGTATGAGCGAAAGCCATACGGAAGTTGCTGAACTAATTTTTCTTTATCAGTGATAAGGCCATTAATCACCTCGAGTATTGATTCAAACTGAACAGAAACTCTCTGAAGTTCTTCATTTGGTAGAAGGGTTAGGACAGCATATGTAAGCCAATTTTGTTTTAAATTATCCCGATACAACTAAATAGCTTAATCAAGATGATGAGTTAGCGCTAGTCTTGGGGTCTCATTAAAAATTCTCTTTCGCTTACTTGAAATATGATTTGACTACACCAATATTATAATTGAAATCTGTATATTTTTTGATAATAAGTTTTTGAAAAATATACAAAAATAATTTGAAATCTGATTAATCGCACCCATATATCCATCAAGTAGAAAATTTGTTGTGAGGAATAACAAAAATGCGTTTTGAGAAATTTACCAATCGCCTGCAGCAAACCCTTTCCGATGCACAATCATTGGCCATGACTAAAGACCATAGCTCGATTGATGGGATTCATATTCTGGCCACCTTGATGGATGAAGCATCCAATGTCAGCTTGCTGCAGCAGGCCGGCGCCAATCTGCGTGAATTGCAAACCAAGCTGCAAACGGCCCTAAGTAATGCAGCAACCCTGAGCAATCCCTCCGCGGATATCAATCTCAGCCCTGAAGCGGCAAAAGTATTACATTTGGCAGACAGCTTCGCGCAAAAAGCCGGAGATGAGTTTCTATCTACAGATTGGGTACTGTTGGCGCTGGCAGAAACAGGTAACACAAAAACCTTATTAAACAGTGTTGGCCTAAAGGCAGAAACCTTAGGCCAGATCATTAATCAATTTCGAGGCGATGAAAAAGTCATGAGCAATAATCATGAAGATCAGCGTGATTCACTGAATAAGTACACCATTGATTTAACTGAACGTGCTTTGGCAGGCAAGCTTGATCCTGTGATTGGCCGTGATGATGAAATCCGCCGTACCATTCAGGTTCTGTCACGCCGCACCAAAAATAACCCGGTACTGATTGGTGAGCCGGGTGTGGGTAAAACGGCAATCGTCGAAGGTCTGGCACAGCGGATTATTAATGGTGAAGTACCTGAAGGACTGAAAGGTAAACGTGTTTTATCGCTGGACCTGGGATCTTTACTGGCCGGTGCCAAATACCGTGGTGAGTTTGAAGAACGCTTAAAAGCCGTTCTGAAAGATATTGCCAAACACGAAGGCGAAATCATCTTATTCATCGATGAGCTGCATACCTTGGTGGGTGCCGGTAAGGGTGATGGTGCGATGGACGCCGGTAACATGCTGAAACCGGCGCTGGCACGTGGCGAGCTGCGCTGTGTCGGTGCGACTACGCTGGATGAATATCGTCAGTATATTGAAAAAGATGCAGCGCTCGAGCGTCGTTTCCAGAAAGTCTTGGTGGATGAACCGAGTGTGGAAGACACCATTGCGATTCTGCGTGGTCTGAAAGACCGCTATGCAACGCATCACGGGGTACAGATTCTGGACTCTGCGATTATTGCTGCAGCGAAAATGTCACATCGTTATATCACCGATCGCCAGTTGCCGGATAAAGCCATCGACCTGATTGATGAAGCAGCATCACGCATTAAAATGGAACTCGATTCCAAACCAGAAGCTTTGGATAAACTGGAGCGCCGTCTGATTCAGTTAAAAATGCAGCTGGAAGCGGTGAAAAAAGATGAAGACTCAGGTGCCAAAGCTGAGATTCAATATCTGTCTGACCAGATCGCCACGGTTGAAAAAGAGTATCAGGACCTAGAAGAAATCTGGCGTGCCGACAAAGCCTTGGTTGCTGGTAATAAAGACATTCAAGTCAAACTGGATCAGGCCCGTATTGCACTGGACAAGGCGCAACGTGAAGGTGATCTGGCTGAAGCAGCACGGTATCAATATGGCGTCATTCCAGAGTTACAAAAACAGCTGGAACGTATTGAAGCAGCTGAAGAAAGTGAAGCACCGAAACTGCTGCGTGACAAAGTCACCGACAATGAAATTGCCGAGGTGGTCAGTGCGGCCACCGGTATTCCTGTGGCGAAAATGTTGCAAGGTGAACGTGACAAACTGCTGCATATGGAAGAGTTCCTGCATAACCGTGTGGTGGGGCAAGAAGAAGCCGTGGTGGCAGTATCGAATGCGGTACGCCGTTCACGTGCAGGTCTGTCAGACCCGAACCGTCCAAGTGGCTCGTTCCTGTTCCTGGGTCCAACGGGTGTGGGTAAAACAGAATTGACCAAAGCATTAGCCAACTTCTTGTTTGATAGTGACGATGCCATGATTCGTATTGATATGTCGGAATTTATGGAAAAACATTCGGTCAGCCGTTTGGTCGGAGCGCCTCCGGGCTATGTCGGTTATGAAGAAGGTGGGGTACTGACTGAAGCGGTACGTCGTAAACCGTATAGCGTGATCTTGTTTGATGAAGTCGAAAAAGCGCATCCGGATGTGTTTAACATCTTGCTGCAAGTGCTGGATGATGGCCGTTTGACTGACTCGCAAGGCCGGGTCGTGGACTTTAAGAACTCTGTAATCGTTATGACCTCAAACCTGGGGTCGCAGGATGTGCGTGAACTAGGCGTTAATGCAACACGTGATGAAGTTCGTACAGTAGTGATGAATGCGGTCTCGGAACATTTCCGTCCGGAGTTTATTAACCGTATTGATGAACTGGTGGTCTTCCATGCGCTGGAAAAAGACCAGATTCGCGGTATTGCCGATATCCAGTTGAATCGCTTGCGTCAGCGCCTGGCAGAGCGTGATATGCGTCTGTCGGTAGATGACAGTGCTTTCGATCAGTTAATTGATGCCGGTTTCGATCCGCTGTATGGTGCGCGTCCGTTAAAACGTGCGATCCAGCAACGTATTGAAAATGGCCTGGCTCAAAAAATCCTTGCAGGGGAATTCCAGCCGGGTGATACGATTCTGGTCCAGGCCGAAGCGGGTGATTTAATCTTCGAGAAAATGAAAGTTAGCTAATATTGCCTGTCCTTTTAATTTTCAGAAAACCTAGCTTCGGCTAGGTTTTTTGATGGCTGACAATTCAGGTCATATCAGTAAAAAAATTGCTTAAAAGTGACAGCTATTTTTAATATTTTGTGATGAATATTATGTTTAAGTGATTTATTTGCAAAACAATTATCTTTATTTTTTAAGATTAACTATAATTTATGTTCAATAAAAATAGATAAATTCTGAGCAAAAACTATGTCGAAAATAGTATGGGGTGGAATTGGTGTCGTGGTGTTGGCGGGGGCTGTGAGCACGGGTAATTTATATGCAGATAAGAGCTTGAAAGCGCATTATCAACAAAATTTAAAACCAGCGCCGAACATTAGTGTGCAATATACTGACTACGCTATGGGGGCTCTACAAGGCACGGCCAAGTGGAGCATGAGCATTGTGCCAGACGCGTGTAATGCCAAAGAAAAATTAGTATTTAATGGTCAAGACCAAATTCAGCGTACCTGGAAAGGCTATACCATTCATTCTCAACTCGATTTAGCACAAGGACAGGGCGCATATGCTGAATTTTTTCAGCAACCTTTAAAAGTGACGACGCAAGTCAACTGGTTGGGTGTATCGACCACACAATTACAAACCCCTGTCATCGAAAAAAAAGAAGCAGGTTTATATACCAGAATTGACCCTATACAGATCAAGTTTCAGGCAAAACAGAGTCAGGGACAACATAAAATTTTAAATATGAGTTTTGATGTGCCAGAATTGTCTATTCGTGATCAGTCTGGAAATACACAACTCAAGGGTGTGCATTTTAAAACCAATCAGGCTCTGAATGCGCAGTATTTAGAACCGGGTTATTTCGAGTTCAATATTGTCAAAATGCAGCGCCAGGATGCTAAGGCAGAAGGCTCAGGACAACTGAAAGACCTGAGCTGGCGTATGGATACCCAACTGCATGAGCGTACAGTAGATGTTCAATCAAAATTTAAAATTGCCGAAATGGGCTTAAATAATGTCCCTGCGATGCAAGACTTAGAACTCAATTGGGAGCTCAAAGACTTACAGCGTCAAAAAATGCAGATATTATTTGATATTCTGCAAAAGCAAAATAACTCTTGTCTGGAAGCAGGAAATTTTGAAAAAGATGCGATACAAGCTATGCTGGCGGTGATTAATGATGGCTTCAAGTTTGAATCGAAGCAGAATCAGTTAAAGTTAGGCACAGGCAGTATTCAGGCAGATTTAGTCGGAAAAGTAATGCCAGGCCATCAAACCACCTTGGAAAGCTTGGCAAAAATGTTCCCAAATCTGTTAGAAGTGCAAACCAATATCAGTTTCAATAAACAGGTAGTAAAAACCTTCACTCATCATTATATGCGTGCCGCAGGTAAAAATATGTCCGATCAAGAGCTGGAGCAAATGCTGAGTGCGATGCAAGCTAATCAGCAAATTCAGCGAGATGGTGATGTGTTTAAACTATCCATGCATTATCTGTATGGTGAAAAGAAGTTCTTAACTGCACAATAAGTTGTAAGTCGCTTTTTAACAGCGAATCTAAGAAGAAAAAGCCTGTTCAACTGAACAGGCTTTTGTTTTATCACAATCTAATACCAGTGATTACACTTTAGGATGGCCGATTTTCCAGGCACGGTGAATCTTCTGGTTACGCTTGAAATCAGGCCCAATGGTTTCTTGAGTAATTTCTTCGACATCATAGAACGCCAGAATTTCTTCATCCATCTCGAAACCACGATAGTTGTTCGAGAAGTACAGGGTACCATCGCTGGTTAAACGGTTCATGGCGCGTTTAAGCAAGGATAGATGGTCGCGCTGTACGTCAAACGTCCCGTAGAATTTTTTCGAGTTTGAGAAAGTGGGTGGATCAATAAAGATCAGCTCATATTGCTCATGACCTTCTTTGAGCCATTCAAAACAGTCAGATGCAAAGAACTGATGTTGTTCATCGGCGTGATCTACGGTTAAACCGTTCAGCACGAAGTTTTCCTTCGACCAGTTCAAATAGGTATTGGAAAGATCGACACTGGTGGTACTTGCAGCACCACCCAAGGCAGCATGTAGGCTCGCCGTAGAGGTATAGCTGTAGAGGTTCAGGAAGTGTTTGCCTTTGGCCTCACGGGCAATACGCAAACGCATTTGACGATGATCCAGGAACAGACCGGTATCCAGATAATCGGTCAGGTTAACCAGAATCTTGGCCTTACCTTCCTGTACGATAAAACGCTTCGATGCGGTACTTTGTTTGGTGTACTGGTTTTTACCTTCCTGACGTGCGCGGGTCTTGATAAAGATCGCATCACGGCCCAGACCGGTCACAGCGCGAATGGCTTGCAGTGCCAGGTTAAAGCGTTTCTTGGCTTTTTCAGGGTCAATCGTTTTAGGTGGAGCATATTCTTGCACATGCAGGCGCTCACCATACAGATCCACCGCGACATTAAAGTCTGGTAAATCGGCATCATACAGACGTAAACAGTGTACGCCTTCTTTGACTGCCCATTTTTTCAGGGCTTGCATATTTTTGGTCAGACGGTTGGCAAACTCCATCGCACCTTCGATTGGTTCGAATTGTTGCGGCTGCCAACCTTCCAGAAACGGACGCACCACAGCCGCAGGTTTAACCGTACCAAAGCGGATATAGATCGGCAATTTACCATTCATCAAACGCAGGATTTGCGGATCATTAAAGGCCAGCACGTCAGCCTGTTCGACTTGAGAGGCAATCACCGCCGCTTTTTGATTCGGGAAATTCTTTTGCAGTAAAGCCGATAAACCAAGATATAAAGAACGGTTCTGCGCTTTATCACCGAGACGCTCACCATAAGGCGGGTTGGTTACGAAGAAGACTTTCTTGCCTTCAGCCTGAAAATCCGGCCAGTCATTTAAAGTACGCTCTTCGATCATGATATTGTCGAGAGCAGCTTCAAAACCTGCCGCGATGATATTTTGACGTGTCGCTTTTACAGCTTCCCAGTCTGCATCGAAGGCATAGAATTGCGGTAATGGATTTTCCATTGCCGCTTGGTGGCGTTCAGCTGCTTCAGCTTTAATGCCCATCCAGAGTTCATGGTCATGGCCATTCCAGCCATTAAAACCGAAACGACGGACCAGACCAGGCGCACGGTCGGTCAGGATCATCAGTGATTCAATGATAAAGGTACCTGAACCACACATTGGATCGACAATGATGTCCGGATTAATCTGTTTAAGCTGACCTTTTTGCAAAATTGCAGCAGCCAGATTTTCCTTGATTGGTGCATCGGTCATAAAGTGGCGATAACCACGTTTATGTAATGAGTCGCCGGACAAGTCCAGACAATAGGTATGTTCTTTCTTCCCAGCCAGAATATACATGGTAATTTCTGGCTGTTTGGTATCGATACTTGGGCGTTTACCCACAGCTTCCATGAAGGAATCTACGACACCATCTTTGGCACGCAAAGTTGCGAACTGGGTATTGACCTTGATGTCACGCTCGACATGCAAGCGAATGGCAAAGGTACTTTGTGGTGCAAAAATGAGCGACCAGTCAAAGCTGATTGCACCTTCATATAGCTCTTCTGCCACATCACGGGCATCGTGAGAAAATTCAATTTCATGGGTATGGATCGGCATGAGCACACGTGAAGCCAGACGTGACCACATGCAAATCCGATAAGCATTTTCCAGACTGCCTTTAAAGATTAAACGGCCTGGAAAACGCTCAATATTCTGAACACCTAAGCCTTGTAGTTCTTCTTCTAATAAGGTTTCCAGACCATCGGCACAGGTGACCCAATAATTGCTTAAACGTGGAGAGGTATTCATATAATAGAGAGACCAAAAAAGATAAATAAAAAACTGCGCCAAGTTTACCGTATTTTTATATTGAAAGCTTTTTAAATTCTCTGAAAGGCCTTGCCGTGTACGAGTGAAAAATAATATTCACATGATAATTTGATGAACTGGTACGCATTTTGCTCTATACACAGCAAATCAGGCAGTCAGTCGGAGGAGAGCGATGGCTGCCTGATTTTTCAATTTTATAATGGGGGTTAAAATGTTAGAGAATCAGTTACGCAACCATGACGTTTTTTCAGTGGCCACTTTAATTTATACACGTTTGAGACGCGTGTCAGGCCGGGTCGTGGATGCGCTTTATCTGGCAGAAAATCTGGACTATGCGCGGCATGTGATTGAGCTGGTAGAACAGACCCAAGATCCAGAGTTGCAGCGTTTAATCGAGCGTTTAAAACAGGTTTGGGATCTGCCTGTGGTTCGGCAGCAACAGTTTGAAAAATCTGCACATCTGCCACAGCAGGAGGTATTGGTCTCGGTTGAACCCGATCAGGACGATATCTACCGTGCACAGGTAGCACATCATTATATCGGTGCGCTGCGATAAAACGATGGGTGTGAATGTGCCAGACTGAAGCACCCATAATTTTGTACTGAAAGTCAGCAGGATGGAAAATGGTTAAATTATCTTATTGAAAAAATACATAGGAATTTCAATTTCTATTTTTATTATCGAGGTGGTTTTTGTACAAGTAGTCACATTGCCAACTACTCAGACTGGCCAATCTCTGTATAATATGTTGACTTAACGCATAAGGAATCTCTCATGCACTTGGCGGCATTGCATACACCGAGCCAGATTCAACTCAATAAAGAAGGTAATCTAAAACACTTCTTGACCATCGAAGGTCTTTCCAAAGAAACCCTGACAAAAATATTGGACACTGCGCAGTCCTTTTTTAATGACCAAAATCAGCTCATCACCAATAATTTGCTGGAAGGCAAAACGGTGATGAACCTGTTTTTCGAGAACTCTACCCGTACTCGCACTACTTTTGAAGCCGCTGCCAAGCGCCTTTCTGCCAACGTTCTGAATATCGATATTGCCCGTTCGAGTACCTCTAAAGGTGAAACCCTGCGTGACACCTTATGGAACCTTGAAGCGATGGCCGCTGATATTTTCGTGGTGCGTCATTCATCTTCAGGTGCGGCGCATTTTATTGCCAAGGATGTCTGCCCAACAGTGGCGATTATTAATGCCGGTGATGGCCGTCATGCGCATCCAACCCAGGCGATGCTGGACATGCTCACCATTCGCCGGGAAACCCATAAAAAATTTGAAGAGATGTCGATTGCCATTATTGGCGATATCAAACATTCACGTGTCGCGCGTTCAGATGTGGCGGCTTTGCAAACCTTAGGCTGTGAAGATATTCGGGTGATTGCACCAAATACCTTGCTGCCATACGGTTTTGAAGAATATGGTGATGGTATTCGTCTATTTAACAACATGGAAGATGGTATCAAAGATTGCGACGTGATCATTACCTTGCGTATTCAAAATGAGCGGATTGATTCTCCGGCACTGGCATCGCAAGCTGAATTCTACAAGATGTATGGCCTGAACAAAGAACGTTTAGCGATGGCCAAACCGGATTGTATCGTGATGCATCCGGGTCCAATGAACCGTGGGGTGGAGATTGACTCCAGTATTGCCGATGGACCGCAGTCGGTGATTCTGAATCAGGTGACCAATGGTATTGCGGTACGTATGGCGGTATTGGCTTTGTCAATGCAGGGCCAGCTTCAGGAACAGGGTTTGATTGCAGCGATTGCGGGTTAAGGAATAAGTCATGACTATTGTAAAAATTGAAAATGTTCGTGTGCTCGATCCAATCCAAAACACTGATTCTGTTCAGACCGTGTATCTGGAAAATGGTAAGTTCGTTGCGGAAACGGCTGCTGTCTCTGAAACCATTGATGGTCAGGGCAAATGGTTGATGCCCACCATGGTCGATCTGTGTGCACGTTTACGTGAACCGGGTCAGCAGCAACATGGCACCTTAAAATCTGAAGGTAAAGCAGCACGTGAAAATGGGATTTTGCACGTGTTTACGCCACCAGATTCAAAGCCGATCGTGCAGGACAATGGCGCACTGATTCATGGTCTGGTTGAAAAAGCCATGCTGGACGGTGGTATCTATCTTGAAGTGATTGGTGCTCAAACCCAAGGCTTGCAAGGCCAGCAACCTGCCAATATGGCCGGCTTGAAAAAAGGCGGATGTACTGCGGTGTCCAATGCCAGTGCGCCTTTTGCCAATGATGACGTGGTATTACGTACCCTGGAATATGCTGCAGGTTTAGATCTGACTGTGGTGTTCTATGCAGAAGAGCCGCAAATTGCCAAAGATGGCTGTGTGCATGAAGGCTTTATTGCCTCACGTCAGGGCTTGCCGATGATTCCAGCACTTGCTGAAACCGTGGCAATTGCCAAATACCTGTTAATGATTGAAGTGACCAAAGTTCGTGCGCATTTCGGTTTATTATCTTGTGGTGCGTCAGTAGAGCTAATCCGGATTGCCAAAGAAAAAGGCTTGCCTGTCACCTGTGATGTGGCCATGCACCAATTACATCTGACCGATGCCTTAATTGACGGTTTTAATTCGCTGGCACATGTACGTCCGCCATTGCGTGCTGAACAAGACAAAGAATTGCTACGCCAAGGAGTAAAATCTGGGGTGATTGATGCGATTTGTACCCATCATGAACCGCTGAGCAGCTCTGCGAAAATGGCGCCATTTGCTGAAACCCAGCCTGGCTTTAGCGCTTTTGATACTTATGTACCTTTTGGAATTCAACTGGTCAATGAAGGTTTGTTTACACCACTGGAATGGGTAGAAAAAGTGACTTTGGCTCCGGCACGTGTTGCACAAATGGCAGATCGCTGGGCAGACGAGGCGGGCTGGGTACTTGTAGATCCAGAGCTGGAATGGACGCTGAGCAAAGAAAGCATCGTGTCGCAAGGTAAAAATACACCGCTGATCAATCAAAAAGTGCGAGCTAAAGTTTTAAAAACGTTCCTCGCTTAATAGATCCAGCTTTTATAAAAGTCAGCTTCGGCTGGCTTTTTTTGTTTTTGAATTCTGTGTCAGTAAAATGAGTACTCAACAAAAACAGTGAAACTTTATGATATTCATACAATTATTTACATTTTCAAAAAACTGGCATCGTTACACTGATTGAATATTAAACATTAGAAAAATCAAAAGAATGGTGACAATATGAATGTAGATCTGATGGAACGCTTAAAAAGCGATGTTACAGCGATTGTGCTACAAGGTGAAACCGAACATCTATTTGCCAAAGATCAGGCACTGAGTCAGTTCTATCCCATATTCTTAAGTATATTGCGTGCACGTCCTGCATGGATTGAAAGTTTAAGCCAGCAACTCAATCCAAAAATCCATGAACTGTTTAATGGAAATTCGGCACTCAAGCAGCAGTTTCTGGATCAACTTGATCAGAGCGCGCCACAAGATCAAATAGAGCAGACCCTGAATCGGGCCATTGTACCGACCCTCAATTTTTTACAGACCGAAGCCGGTGCTTCAAGTCCAGAAGCGATTAGTCATTTGCTGGAAACCCACGCCGACTCGATCCAGCGTGCATTACCTGTTTGGGCCGGATCGATTTTAGCGGCATTAGGTGTTTCTCCATTGGCGGGGCAGCATTTGAATCAGGCGCCTGAACTAGAACCAGAACATGCTGTTGTGGTACAGCAGCAGAAAAAAACCGGTTTTTTATGGCCGTTTATTATTTTTCTGATTCTGGCAGCTTTAATCCTGTTTTTTGTTCGTAGCTGTATGCAGGATGATGCTGAGGATTCGGCAAACCCCCAAACGACCCGTGAAATTGCCGCAGTCCAACCCGCTTCTTTACAGTTGAGTACCGGCACTAATGGTGAAATTATCAGTTGTCAGTTACAGCTGAATAATCCCCAGTATATGCAAATTTTGCAAACCGAGATTAAACAGATCTTTAATTATAATATTGGTTGTGGCGCGCTCAGCAGTGAGGTTTATCATTCGGAATTTATTGATCAGGATAGCATTCCTTCCGTTTTGAAACTGATTCAAGGCATGCCAAATGTCTCACTAGACTGGATTGGTAATCAGGTTGCTATACGTGCAGCGAGTAATGCAGAAGCAGAACGTCTGGCAACACAAATTCGTAATCTGGCCAAAAATGTCACTGTTGTGACTCAACAGCCGGTCAATAGGAGTGAGGCGATTCAGGCTGCCAATAGCGATGCAGAACAAGCATTGGCGAGTATCGAAACTGATCATGTTCAGGCCTTAGATGTTGCGACTGCACTGAATTTGCAGATTATTAATTTTGATACTGCATCGACTGCCGTACCGGAAGTGAATAAATCGGTACTGGATCAGGCTGCCGCATTATTGCAGCGCGCACCGCATGTTATTCTCAAGGTCAAAGGACATACCGATGCGCAAGGAAGTGAGGCCGAGAATAAAGTGCTGTCTGTGCAACGCGCGCAAGCAATTGTGGGTTATCTGATTGAAAAGGGGGTTGATCCTGCGCAATTGCAAGCTGTAGGCGTGGGAGAGGGCCAGCCTGTTGAACCGAATGCGACACCTGCCGGACAGTTTCAGAACCGCCGCGTAGCTTTTGAAGTGGTTAATACTGAAACAGGTACTATACGTGCAGTGGATAGCGAGGGTGTTGTAGAAAAGAAAGCCAGCTGAAATAATTTTCCAGATGAAAAAGGACGAATGATTCGTCCTTTTTATATGGCTTAAATTAAGAAAAGACCGGTGGACTATAGGTCAAAGTTCGGCCGAGGAACCAGAGTAAAAACAGCACCAGCGGGATATGAAAAACCAGTTGGGTCACGGTAAAACCGATCACATCTTTGGCCTTTAACTTCAGGATGCCCAGCATCGGCAACATAAAGAAAGGATTGATCAGATTAGGCAAGGCTTCGGCAGCATTATAAATCTGCACTGACCAGCCCAGATGCACTTTCAGATCATGCGCAGCCTGCATTACATAAGGGGCTTCAATAATCCATTTACCTCCACCGGAAGGAATGAAGAAACCCAGGATTGCCGAATAGAGACCCATCACGATAGCAAAGGTTTCCTGTGAAGCAATCGAAACGAAAAATTCGGCAATATAGTGTGATAGGGACAGATCCGCAGAATTCAGCGCATTGGTCATCATAAAGGCAATGCTGCCATATAAAGGAAACTGGATCAGCACACCTGAAATTGCTGGCACAGCCTTGGAAACGGCATTGAGGAAATTCCGTGGCGTACCATGTAGTGCGACACCCAAAATCAGGAAGATAAAGTTATAGGTATTTAAACTGGAGATGGCCAGAATAGGATTGCTTTCGGAAAATTCGTTAAACATCCATACAGCACCTAGCACTACAATCAGAATACTTAAAATAGGTGAGTTTTCCAGCCAGTCGCCCGGACGTTTTGATGAAGATTCTTCCGGTTTTCCTTCTTCAATCTGAACCGGAAAATGTTCAATGGTTTTAATATGACTGCCTTTCGGCGCTGACCAGTAGGCAATGGCAATCGAGGCAATGATTAGAACCGCCGTCATGATCATGGATTGCGGCAGGAAAATCGTTTCGGTAAATGGAATGACACCGGTCAGATTGTAAATCGGTTCAGGCAGGCTGCTTTTATTGGCCTGTAATTGTGCAGCAGAGGAACTGATGCCGAGTGCCCAGGTGGCTCCCATCCCGATAATCGCTGCTGCGGCTGCAGCGCGGTAATCCATATTAAGTTCTTTACGTTGTGCCAGTGCAATCACGAGTAATGCAGTTAGAACTGTGCTCATGGCCCAGTTAATCAGGGAAATGAGCAGGCTGACTGTCGCGACCAATACAATCGCACCGCGCCCTGAATGGGGCAGACGTGCCATTTTTCGGATCAGAAGCTGCATTGGTTTTGAAACCGAAACCACATAACCGACCACGATCAGCATGCACATCTGCAAGGTAAAGGGAATCAGGCTCCAGAACCCGTCACCAAAGGAAATGGCAACGTCCTGTGCCGGCGCGCCAATTCCGATAGCGGCAATTGCGACAATGATGACACCGAGCAGGGCAAAAATATAAGAATCAGGAAACCATTTTTCTGACCAGTCACTGACGCGCAGGGCGAAGCGTTGTAAGATATTTTGTTCTGTTTGCATGATTAAAATCCATTTATTCTGCATTCATTTTTAAAATTAGAGTTTTCTTTGGTCGAAAAGAAACCCTTAAAATTTTTCATTTTAAGGGTCGGGAAAATCAAGCTGCTATTTTTTGTAAAGCCACACCCGTGACTTTCTGAATCTCCTCAAAACTGACCTCTGGTGCCAGCTCAACAAGTTGAATACCATCTGGAGTGACATCCAGCACACCTAAATCGGTAATGATCCGGTTGACCACAGCCTGTCCGGTAAGGGGCAGACTACATTGCGCAACAACTTTAGGCGTGCCATCTTTGGCGCAGTGTTCCATCAACACCACGACTTTTTGTACCCCTGCGACCAGATCCATGGCACCGCCCATACCTTTGACTTTTTTGCCCGGAATCATCCAGTTGGCCAGATCGCCAGTTTCGGACACTTCCATGGCACCTAAAATGGCGATATTGACATGACCGCCACGGATCATGGCAAAGGAATCGGCACTGGAAAAGAAAGAAGCGCCCTTACGGGCAGTCACGGTCTGTTTACCAGCATTAATCAGGTCGGCATCGACGGTTTCAGCCGTTGGAAATTCGCCAATACCGAGCAAGCCATTTTCCGATTGCAGCCAGACGTTGATATTTTCTGGAATGTAGTTAGCAACCAGCGTTGGTAAACCAATCCCCAGGTTAACGTAGAAACCATCTTCCAGCTCTTGTGCAGCGCGCTGCGCCATTTGATTACGTGTCCAAGCCATGATCAAGCCTCCGCCTTTAAGGTCATCTGTTCAATACGTTTTTCCGGTTGGGTATTTAAGACAATTCGATTCACATAAATACCGGGCAGATGAATGTCATCGGGATCCAGCGCACCAATTTCGACAATTTCTTCTACTTCAGCCACGGTGATTTTGCCAGCCATAGCGCAGACCGGATTAAAGTTTTGTGCAGTTTTACGGAAAATCAGATTACCTGCTTTATCGGCCTTATAGGCTTTGACCAAGGCGATATCGGCAGTCAAGGATTCTTCCAGAATATAAGACTTGCCATTAAACTCACGTACATCCTTGCCTTCAGCAATCACGGTTCCGACACCGGTGGCGGTATAAAAAGCCGGAATACCGGCACCGCCAGCACGTAATTTCTCCGCCAAGGTGCCTTGTGGGGTCAGTTCGACTTCCAGTTCGCCACTCAGGTATTGACGTTCGAATTCTTTATTCTCACCAACATAAGATGAAATCATTTTTTGAATCTGTTTGGTTTCCAGTAAAACGCCCAAACCAAAACCATCGACTCCGGCATTGTTGGAAATACAGGTCAGATTTTTGGCACCAGTCTGTTTCAATGCGGCAATCAATGCTTCCGGAATACCGCATAAACCAAAACCTCCGACTGCCAGTGTATGTCCATTCTGAACCACGCCGTCTAAAGCGGCCTCTGCACTGTCATAAACTTTATTTGACATTTTTTACCTCGATTTATTCTTGTCTTGCAGATTCCTTTTTGGTCAGGAAACTACTGATGTATATCCTTGAGGACTTGTATCGTGTCCGGGTATTGCTATTGTTAGGCACAGGCTTTTTGCCAATAGGCATTGGCATAATTGGAGGGATTATTGCGCTGCAACACCTCACTGATATTACGGCTGGCCTGCATCAGGGCATCCAGTTGAATACCGGTTTCAAAGCCCATATTCGAGAGCAGGTAATACAGGTCTTCAGTTGAAACATTGCCTGAAGCACCCTTGGCATAAGGACAGCCACCCAGACCGGCAATGGATGAATCAAATACCCGGATGCCTTGTAACAGCGACTGGTAAATATTGGCGATGGCCATGCCATAGGTATTATGGAAATGACCTGCCAAAACCTTGGTATCGATCTGAGCCAGGCAAGCATCCCAGACTTTTTGCACCCGATCCGGTGTGGCTGTACCAATGGTTTCACCCAACGACACTTCATAGCAGCCCATATCCAGCAAACGTTGGGTGACTTTGACCACCTGTTTCGGATCAATCGCACCTTCATAAGGGCAGTCCACCATACAGGACACATAACCGCGTACCCGAATATCATTGGCTTTGGCGGCCGCCATCACATCGGCAAACTTCTCCAAGCTTTCATCAATCGAGCAATTGATATTTTTGCGGGTAAAGCTTTCGGACGCTGCGGTAAAGACCGCAACTTCCTTGCAACCCACCGCCAGCGCTGCTTCAAAGCCCTTCAGGTTTGGGGTGAGTAAACTGAACTGAATATTTGGGTCTTTGGGCAAGCCGGCAAACAGCTGATCGCTGTCTGCCATTTGTGGCACCCATTTGGCTGAAACACAGGAACCGACTTCAATCGCCTGTAAACCGGTTTTCATCAGATCCAGAATCAGATTTTTCCGATCATCCAGCGTTAATGGCGTTTTTTCATTTTGCAGGCCATCGCGTGGCCCGACTTCTACAATTTTGACAAATTCGGTCATGCAACATCCTCCGTCAGTGGCTGGAACTCAAGCAGTTCATCACCGGCTTTGACCTGATCACCTTTCTGGAAATATGAACTGGCGATGATGCCGTCATGTGGTGCACGAATCGAGTATTCAATTTTCATCGCTTCCAGCGTCATCAAGACATCGTCTTTTTTGACCTTGTCATTGGCAGCGACCAGTACTTGCGTGATCACACCTGGCATTGGTGCAGTGAGGTTGTTTTCTGTCCCTTGATCATCATGCTGATCATAATCCGGCTGGATAGACTCGAATTTATGTGTCTGACCATTCTGGAACAGGGTAATGCCATGTTCAGTCTGGCTAAAGGCCAGTTTTTGCTGTTTACCTGCCAGTTGCAAAGCTAAAGTATGTGCATCAATCAACTGACCTTGTAGCTGAATCTGCTGACCATTATAAGTGGCGATAAAACCTTGCTCTTGCGTACTGAACTGAACTTTAAGCATAATGCCATTGCGTTGTAATTGCACTGTATATGCATTTTGCTGATTCAGGCGCCAGAAAGCGTGTTGTTGCCAGACTGAGTTATTCGCAACCGGGTTTTGAGCTTGGCGTGATAATAATTCGATGAATGCAGCACTAACGATCAGTTCAGCATTGATCTCAGTCGAAGGTTTTAATAAGAACTCTTCTTCACGTTGAATCAGGCCGGTATCCAGATGGGCATTTTTAAACGAATCACACAGCACCAAACGGTCGAGGAATGCAATATTATTGCCCAAACCATCCACATGGAAATGGCCCAGGGCATGATGCATTTGCGTTAAAGCAGCTTCGCGGTTTTTGCCCCAGACAATCAGTTTGGCAATCATCGGATCATAATAGGTGCTGATTTCATCACCTTCGACAATGCCACTATCCACACGTACACAGTCATTTTGCTCTGGATAGTGTAAATAGCTGATCTGGCCAATCGCAGGAATAAAGCCTTTCTCTGGTTCTTCGGCATAGACACGTGCTTCCAGTGCATGCCCGTGGATCTGTAATTCATGCTGCTGTTTGGGTAAAGGCTCACCAAAAGCTACGCGCAGTTGCCATTCCACCAGATCCTGTCCGGTAATCATTTCAGTGACCGGGTGCTCAACCTGCAAACGGGTATTCATTTCCATGAAATAGGCAGTACCATCTTGCTCGACGATAAACTCTACCGTACCGGCACCGACATAATCGACCGCACGTGCGGCATCAATCGCGGCCTGGCGCATCGCTTCAAGTTTGTCTTCTGGCATTTTTGGTGCAGGCGCTTCTTCAAGGACTTTTTGATGACGACGTTGTACCGAGCAATCACGTTCAAATAAATGCACATAATTGCCGTGGGTATCGCCAAAAACCTGTACTTCAATATGACGTGGCTGAATCACATAGCGTTCAATTAGCACATCTTCATTGCCAAAACTGGAACGCGCTTCGCTTTTACATGAAGCCAGCGAACTCAGAAAATCTTCACTGCGCTCGACCAGACGCATGCCTTTACCGCCACCGCCAGCACTGGCTTTGATTAGCACCGGATAGCCGATGCTGTCAGCCTGCTGTTTCAGGAAGTCGGCATCCTGATTGCTACCGTGATAGCCCGGGGTTAAAGGCACACCAGCTTTTTCCATCAACGCTTTAGAGGTGGCTTTGAGACCCATCGCCAAAATGGCATCGACAGGCGGGCCAATAAAGACAATATTATTGTCCTGACAGGCCAGGGCAAACTGGTCATTTTCCGACAAAAAGCCATAACCTGGGTGAATTGCTTGCGCACCGGTGTTTTTGGCCGCCTGAATAATACGTTCGATCTGTAAATAGCTTTGTGCTGCTGGCGATTCACCAATATAGATCGCTTCATCCGCCAGTTTGACATGCTGTGCCTGTGCATCGGCATCGGAGTATACGGCAACGGTGGCAATACCGAGTTTTTTTGCTGTACGAATCACACGGCAGGCAATTTCACCACGGTTGGCAATTAAAATCTTTTCAAACATCGTAGCATCCTTCTTGTTGTTATGCCGTGGTCTTGATCCAGGCCGGGCTTTGTTTGTTTAAAAATGCATTCAGTCCATTTTTCGCCTCATCTCCCTGGCGAATATGGGCAATATGCTGTGCTGTTTTAAGAAGTAAATCTTCGGTCAAAACCTGTTGGTCGACCAGTTGAATCAGTTGTTTTGAGGAATTTTGTGCAGCAGGGCCACCGAGTAACAGGGCTTCCACAATTTCATCAATTTTGCTGTCGAGCTGTTCCGGTGGAGTGACTTCATGCGCCAGTCCAATGGTTTTGGCCTGTTCCGCAGAAATTCGCTCGGCGGTCAGGAAATAACGTGAAGCCTGACGCGCACCAATCGCACGAATCACATACGGGCTGATGGTCGAAGGTGCCAGACCTAGGCGTACTTCAGAGGTGGCAAACTTGGCATCGGTGCTGGCCACGCAAATATCACAAGCTGATGCCAGACCCATACCACCGCCAAAAGCAATGCCATGCACCCGGGCGATGGTTGGCTGCTTTAAAGTCGCTAGGCTTTGCAGCATTTTCGCCAGTTTTAATGCATCTGCTTCGTTGTCTGCTTGAGAAGCCTGACCGGCCTGCTTCATCCAGTTCAGATCGGCACCAGCCGAAAAGCTTTTGCCGCGCCCTGCCAGAATCACCACACGTACATCATCACGGCTATTTAAAGACTGGAAGCAGCGATACAATTCTTCAATGACCTGAGTATTAAAGGCATTGTGCAGTTCAGCGCGATTAATCCAGACTGTTGCCACTTGATTTTGCTGTTCGAGCTGTAAAAATTGATATGTCATTTTTTTCACCTCTTACATGCGGAACACGCCAAACTTGGTCGGCTGGATTGGCGCATTCAGTGCCGCAGCTAAACTAAGACCTAACACTTCACGAGACTGGGCAGGGTCAATGACACCGTCATCCCATAAACGTGCAGAGGCATAATAAGGATGACCTTGGCGTTCGTACTGATCACGAATTGGCTGTTTAAACTGGTCTTCTTCTTCCGCAGACCAGTTAGCGCCTTTGGCTTCAATCTGATCACGTTTTAAGGTCGACAATACGCTGGAGGCCTGTTCACCGCCCATCACTGAAATACGTGAGTTTGGCCAAGTCCACATAAAGCGTGGTGAATACGCGCGGCCACACATACCATAGTTGCCGGCACCAAATGAGCCGCCAATCACCATGGTCAGTTTAGGCACATTGGCATTGGCCACAGCCATCACCAGTTTGGCGCCATTTTTGGCAATGCCTTCATTTTCATACTGGCGACCGACCATAAAGCCAGTGATATTCTGAATAAACAGCAGCGGAATATTGCGCTGACAGCAAAGTTCAATAAAATGCGCACCTTTTTGTGCAGATTCGGAAAACAGAATGCCGTTATTGGCAATAATCCCGACTGGCATACCGTATAGGCTGGCAAATCCGGTAATCAGAGTGGTACCAAATCGAGCCTTAAATTCATCAAAACGCGAACCATCGACAATCCGGGCAATCACTTCACGGACATCAAAAGGTTTACGCGAATCTGTTGGCACGATACCGTACAACTCTGAAGCATCAAACAAAGGTGCTTCCACCTGCTCAGGCAACGGATTTGGTTTTTTATTTAAATTGGCCACAATATTACGGGCAATTTCCAGGGCATGCTGGTCATTTTCAGCCAGATGATCGGCTACACCGGAGAGGCGGGTATGCACATCACCACCACCAAGGTCTTCACTGGAAACCACTTCACCGGTTGCAGCTTTGACCAGTGGCGGGCCACCGAGGAAAATGGTTCCCTGATTGCGCACAATAATAGTTTCATCCGACATGGCAGGCACATAGGCACCACCCGCCGTACAACTGCCCATCACCACAGCAATCTGGGCAATGCCTTGGCTCGACATACGCGCCTGATTATAGAAAATACGTCCGAAGTGATCACGATCCGGGAAGACTTCATCTTGTAGCGGCAAATAGGCACCGCCAGAATCGACCAGATAAATACAGGTCAAATGATTCTGCTCGGCAATTTCCTGAGCACGTAAATGTTTTTTCACGGTCAATGGATAATAAGTGCCACCTTTAACAGTCGCATCATTGGCAATAATCATGCAGGTCACGCCATTGACCTGACCAACGCCAGCGACCACGCCCGCAGCAGGCACATCGTCCTGATAGACCTGATAGGCAGCCAGTTGTCCAATTTCAATAAATGCCGTGCCAGGATCAATCAGATGATCAATACGTTCTCTGGCTAGTAATTTACCGCGATCCAAATGTTTTTGACGGGCAGTTTCACCCCCACCCAAGGCAATTTTTTGGACTTTCTGTTTCAGGTCTTCGACCAGATTTTGCATCGCCGTCTGGTTGTTTTTAAATTCGTCGCTGCGAATATTAATTTTGCTCTTTAATTGATTCATGCCGAACATCCTTGTCTATTCTTGTGATTTATTTTTTAGGCAGTTTCATTAAACAGTTCGCGGCCAATCAGCATGCGGCGAATTTCTGAGGTGCCTGCGCCAATTTCATACAGTTTGGCATCGCGCCATAGACGTCCCGCAGCAAACTCGTTGATATAACCGTTGCCACCCAAGGTTTGAATGGTTTCGCCCGCCATCCAGGTGGCTTTTTCAGCTGCATATAAAATCGCACTGGCGGCATCTTTACGCAGGCTACGGCTATGCTCTGCCTTGTCACATTCTGCGCCAACTGCATAGACCAGGGCTTTACAGGCCAGCCAGGTGGAATACATGTCAGCAATTTTGCCCTGCATCAACTGGAATTCACCCAGCGCCTGACCAAACTGTTTACGATCATGAATATACGGAATCACGGTATCCATACAGGCATCCATAATGCCGAGTGGGCCTGCACTTAAAACAGCACGTTCATAGTCCAGACCGCTCATCAGCACTTTGGTGCCATTGCCGACACCGCCGAGCACGTTTTCTTTTGGCACTGCGACATTGTCAAAAAATAGTGGATAAGTGTTTGAGCCACGCATGCCGAGTTTGTCTAGGTGCGTACCGTGACTAAACCCCGGCATATTTTTTTCAACCAGAAAAGCGGTCATGCCTTTGGCACCGGCTTGTAAATCGGTTTTTGCGTAGACCACCAGTACATCGGCATCGCCGCCATTGGTGATCCACATTTTCGAACCATTCAGCAGGTAATGATCACCTTTGTCTTCAGCTTTGAGTTTCATGCTGACCACATCGGATCCGGCATTGGGTTCGGACATGGCCAATGCACCGACATAATCACCAGATACCAGTTTGGGCAGATAGCGCTGTTTCTGTTCTTCACTGCCATTACGCTTAATCTGGTTTACACATAGGTTAGAATGTGCGCCATAGGACAAACCAATCGATGCTGAAGCGCGGGAAATTTCCTGCATGGCAATGATGTGTGCCAGATAACCGAAATTTGAACCGCCATATTCCTCACTGACCGTCAGACCGAGCAGGCCCATCTCGCCAAATTTTTTCCAAAGGTGAGCAGGGAATTCATTGTCACGGTCCACTTGTTGAGCAATTGGAGCAATTTCCTTGGCGCAAAATGCAGCCACTGAATCACGAAGTGCAATAAGTGTTTCGTCCAAACCGAAATCCAAGCTTTGTAAATTCATTGTTCATCCATCCTGTGGTTCTATTTGTTGTATCCAAAAAAGCATTTTTGTTGTGCTTGTTATTTAACATACATCGAAAATTTAAAAAAGTGAATCAATATTCACAAAATGATTTACAATTCATTTTATCTTGTTGAGATTAATTTTATGAGTTATAAAAGATCATCATTGATGCAGGAACGAATGGAGCAAAATCGCTTGGCGATCTTGCAATCTGCTCGTGAGCTGATTACTCAAGGGGGCTTTAAAGAGGCGTCGATTCAGGCGATTGCAGAACGTGCAGGCGTTTCTACAGGCTTGGTATATCGATATTTCGAAAACAAGAATCAGATTTTGATTCAGGTTTTGTCAGAAGCAATTCGGCTTGAGATTGAGATTTTAAATCACATTGCTGCCTCGGATTTATCGCCAAAACAGAAATTGCAAAAATCTGTTACAACTTTTGTGAAGCGAGCCATGAACAGCCCACAGTTGGCGTATTCGCTGATGTTCGAACCGGTCGATCCGGAAATGGAACATGAGCGTTTTCACAGTAAACAGCTAATCAAGCAAAGCATTAAGGAAATTTTGGCTGAAGGAAAAGTCAATGGCGAGTTTGAATTTGAAGATTTAAATACCGCAGCGCTGGGTGTGGTTGGTTCCATGACCTTTGTAGTAATTGAACCTTTGAATCCATCTCGGAATATCAGGTTTGATCAAAATTATAAGGATCACTTTGTCAAACAGATTGCCGATTTTTGTGTCAACGCAGTACGTCGACAGGAGGGAGTAGCAGGAGCATAAAACACAAAAAACAGGCAGGAAGACAGGGTTGTCGTGGTCAAAAACAATTAATAGAGTTGAAAATCAGAATTACAAAGAATCAAGGAGATCGATTCAATGACACAAGTACGGTTAAGCTATGCCTACGGAACAAGCAGCCAACCCTTATTGGGCATGACAATTGGCGAAAAATTTGATCAGGCATGCGAACAGTATGCACATTCTGATGCAATCGTCAGCTTGCACCAGAATGTGCGTCTGAGCTATCAGCAGTTGCAGCAGCAAGTGAATGCTTTTGCCTGTAGTTTGCAGAAACTGGGCCTGGAAAAAGGTGACCGTCTGGCCATCTGGTCGCCGAACTGTGTGGAATGGACCATTACCCAGTTTGCTGCATTTAAGGCCGGGATTATTCTGGTGAACTTGAATCCAGCTTATAAAAGTAATGAACTGGAATATGTCTTAAACAAGGTCTCCTGTAAGGGACTGGTGATTGCAGCGCAGTTTAAAACCACTGACTATCAGGAAATTCTGACTAAAATTGCTCCTGAGCTAACACAGACTGAAAGTAAATTACTCAATGCAGAGCGTCTGCCGCATTTGAAGCATGTGATTAAAATTGATGAACAGGAACATCCGGGTCTACATCGTTTTCAGGACTTATTGGTGGAACCAAGCGCAAACGCCTTAGAAAAATTGCAGCAAATTTCGAGTGAATTGCAGTTTGATGAAACCATCAATATTCAGTTCACCTCGGGTACAACGGGGAATCCGAAAGGTACTATGTTGACCCATAACAATATTTTAAATAATGGCTATTTTGTCGGTGAAGCCATTCATTTAAGTCCAGAAGATCGGGTTTGTATTTCGGTACCACTGTTCCACTGCTTTGGTATGGTGATGGGAAATCTGGCCTGTATTACCCATGGTTCAGCCATGATTTATCCATCTGCCGTTTTCAATCCTCTGGAAACCCTCAAAGCCATTCAACAAGAAAAATGTACGGCGGCTTATGGGGTGCCGACCATGTTTATTGCCATTCTTGAGCATGAACAGTTTGATGAATTTGATCTGAGCAGTTTACGTACCGGCATTATGGCCGGCAGTCCATGTCCACAGGAAATCATGCAGCGTGTGATTGAGCGGATGCATATGTCAGATATCACCATTTGCTATGGCATGACTGAAACCGCACCGGTCAGTGCGCAAAGCTCTACCGCAGACTCCATTGAACAGCGTGTTACGACAGTCGGCCGGGTACATCCGCATCTGGAAGTGAAAATTGTCGATGAAGATGGCAAGGTGGTGCCGCGCGGACAACTCGGTGAACTCTGTGTGCGTGGTTATTCGGTGATGCTCGGTTATTGGGAAGATCAGGATAAAACTGCAGAAGTAATTGATAATGCGCGCTGGATGCATACGGGTGATATTGCTGAAATGGATGATGAAGGCTTTGTCAAAATCAAGGGGAGAATCAAGGATGTCGTCATTCGTGGCGGTGAAAACCTGTTCCCCAAAGAAATTGAAGACTTCCTTTATACCCATCCTGCGGTTTCAGATGTTCAGGTGATTGGTGTGCCAGATCATAAGTATGGTGAAGAACTCTGTGCCTGCATCATTTTGCATGAAAACGATCCGTGTACTGAAGAAACTATTCGCCAGTATTGTGCCGAGCATATCTCACACAATAAAGTGCCGCGCTATGTGCGTTTCTTCCATGAGTTCCCGATGACAGCTTCCGGTAAGGCGCAGAAGTTTAAATTGCGTGAATTTATGCGTGAAGAGTTGAACTTAAAGGAAATAGCTTAAGTATTGTTTAGTTTTTGAGATTGGTGAATTCTTCAACTTTTTTATCATTAAAAAAAGTTGAAGAGAAACTATTAAGAAAAAGCGAAAGATCTGCACAGCCTCACTTAGAAAGAAAGATTTTAATTTTAACGTGTAGGCCATGCTTTGACTTTCGATGGGCCAAAATAAACAAAAGCCCTTTATTTTGCTGAAGGGACATCCATGTCCCTTCAGCAAAATGGCGACATTCATGTCGCCTGTCATGTGATTAGATTTAGGATAATGGTCGAAAATTTAAAACCTTTAGATGGAATCTTTATCAATATTGTAATAACTGATAAACCGAATGCTCTTTAGTCTGTTGAATGGTGTGAGGTAAAGTGAAAATATGGCAAAAAACTTTCATAGTGAACTCGTCGTCGCTAATTATGATGAGCACATCCGTAAACTGATTCCCGGCTATGAACTGGTACATCAGCAAATTGATGCCATCCTAACCACTCATTTACCCGAAATTGCCCATATATTGGTCGTTGGTTGCGGGACAGGCTATGAGCTATCTTATCTGTTGCAACGCCACCCAAACTGGATATTTACTGCAATTGATCCATCGGCGACTATGCTGGAACAGGCGCAGAAAAATATTGGGTTAGACCTGGGATCGCAGCGGATTCGTTTTATTCAGACAGATACACAAAGCTTAAATCAAGATAATCAGTTCGATGCGGCTCTAGCAATTTTGGTGGCACATTTTATTCCATCAGAAAATAAAACTGAATTTTTTCAGGATATATCCGATAGTCTTAAGACCGATGGAATCCTGTTAACCTATGACTTGATGCAACCTGAAAATAAAACTGAATTAAAAATCTTGCAAAAAATGGCACAGCAGACAGGACTCAGTATTCAACAAAGCGAAAAAATGATTGAACGATTACAGCAGGATTTTCATTTAATCTCTGCCCAAGATTTAGCAGCGCTTTTAACCAAAGTCGGATTTAAACATAGCAAAATTTACTGTCAAATCATGAATTATTATGGTTTTTTTATACAGAAATAAGCATAGCTAACTGAAACAGTTAACTAGAAATTTAAATATAAGATTCAAGGAAGTGTAAAAACAATGTCAGCCTACTATCGTTTCATCAACCGCGAACAGCATGCCGATGGCAGCAGCACTGCTTATTATGAATCTAATATTCATGCGCAAGGTGCATGGAATCCGCATGAGCAGCATATGGCGCCCGCGACTGGCATTATTTGTGCAGAACTGGAACAGTTTCAGCCACGTGCAGAGATGCGCATTGGCCGGGTGAGTCTGGATATCTTTGGACTGATTGCTTTTGGTGAATTTTCCATTACTACGCGCATGATTCGTCCGGGTAAAACCATCGAACTTATTGAAGCAGAAATGTGTGCCAACGGGAAAACCTGTATTGTGGCACGTGCCTGGAAAATGATGACTTCGGATACCCGTGCGATCGCCGGTCTGGAAGATTTTCCGGTTCAGCACCCTGAAGACCTGCCGGTGTGGGAAGGGATGCGCTGCTGGCCAGGTGGTTATATTCAAAGTATTAATACCCGTGCCCATGTCGATCATCGTGCGGGCAAAGGTATTGTCTGGTTATCCAATGCCCTGGAAATGGTAGAAGGTCAGACGACCAGCGACTTTAGCCGTTTGATGGGAATGGTGGATACAGCCAATGGCGTGGTACCGCGTCAGGATCCAAATGCGGGATGGGGCTTTCCAAATCTGGACTTGCAGATTCATTTGCATCGTTTACCTAAAGGCACATGGCTAGGACTAGAAGTGCTACAGCAATATGGTGAAGATGGCATTGGTTTAACCAGTGGAATTTTACATGATCTTCATGGGCCTTTTGGTCGCAGTGAGCAGATTTTAACCTTACGTAAATTTTAAAATCTGATTTACACAAAAGGACGAATTGCTTCGTCCTTTTTTTATTGGCATGCTGTGCGCAATTATTCTGGAAGATCAGTAAATGCGGATTAGTATTATTGGGGCAGGTCGAGTTGCCTTTCATCTTGCCCAAGGCTTAAATGGACAGCATGAGCTTGTACAAATCTATAGCCGCAGTTTTGCCAAGGCAGAACAGCTGGCATCTAAATTTAAGGCTCAGGCGATCAACGCTCCTGAATTACTGCATTCCGAAATTGATCTTTTAATCATTGCCGTCAGTGACCAATTCATTCGATCTGTCATCGAGCAGGTACATGCCTATCTTCCTGATGTGTTGATCGTACATACTTCTGGCAGTACCCACTTAAACGTTTTGCAGGATGTTCACCCACGTTCAGGCGTATTTTATCCTTTACAGACTTTTAGTCTGGAGCGTGACATCGACTGGTCAAATACGCCTTTATTTATTGAAGCGGATAATGCTGAAGATCAAGAAAAACTGCATGATCTAGCAAATAGCCTAAGCAATAGAGTCTATCACTATAGCTCTGAACAACGCTTAAGTTTGCATCTGGCCGCAGTATTTGCCTGTAATTTCAGTAATTATTGTTATGATATGGCCAAACAGATTGTAGATGCTGAGCAGGTCGATTTCAGTCTGCTGTATCCCTTAATACTAGAAACTGCCCATAAAGCTACCGAAAATGATCCAAGGCAAATGCAGACTGGCCCCGCCATGCGTGGTGATCAAAATATCCTGAATATGCATCAGCAGATGCTGGCGAATCGGCAGCGAGCAGATTTACAAAATGTCTATCAGTTGTTGAGCCAGCAGATTCTCACGCGTCATCAAAAATGAAGAAGCTAATGATTTATCTACAGAGCAGGGTTCAAAGACAAATTTTCTCTATAAAAAAGCGCTGAATAATCAGCGCTTTTGTGAGTCTTAGATTAAGAAATTTTCTTGAAGATAAAGTCATTAATCTTGTGACCGGCTTCAATGCCGCGACGCTCAAACTTGGTTTGTGGACGCCAGTCAGGACGAGGATAGCTGTTGCCTTTACCTGCGAGGTTTTCCAGACGTGGACGTTCTTCCAAAACTTCAAGCATCCATTCTGCATATGGTTCCCAATCTGTTGCAGCATGGAAGGTGCCGCCCAGCTCCAGCTTTTGCTCAACCAGTGGCATACGTTCATGTGAAACAAAACGGCGTTTAAAATGACGTTTTTTCTGCCATGGATCAGGGAAGTAAAGCTGAACCGTATTGATACTATTGTCCGGCATTTCACGCAGCACTTGAATCGCATCGGCATCCAGTACGCGTAAGTTGGTTACGCCGGCCATACCTGCTTCATAGACACACTGCGCAATGCCTGGTACATGAACTTCAATCCCGACAAAATTACGCTCGGGATTGGCCTTGGCCATCAGCACCAGAGAACGACCCATACCAAAACCGATTTCTACCGTTAAAGGACGCTCCGGATGTTCAAAGTGTTGACGTAAATCGCCCACCGGATATTCCAAAATTAAGTGACCATATTGTTCAAGCGCAGTACGTTGAGAGGTGTTCAGCGGCATTGAGCGGCGCATAAACGTCACGATTTCACGGTGCTCGCTTAAATTGTCCAGCTCCACGACTTGCTGGTCTAATTGATCGTTCGACATAACTTTGGCAAATCTAAAAATTCAGAATGCGGTATTTTAAGTCCTGAGCCGAGCAAGTCAAACTTTTCTCGGTATTTCTCCATAAAAATCGGCAAGATCTTCCAGATACAATAAAAGAGCCTCGCTTGGCTCTTTTATTAATCATCATGCCTCAGCTACTAAAACGGTCAATCAAGGTGCTGCTGGCTTCATTTAAACCAATCACGGTCACCTCTATACCTTGAGCTTTAAATTTCTGGATGACGTTATTCAGCATATTGACTGAAGTCACATCCCAGATATGTGCATGGGTCAGATCCAGCTCGACATGTGCAAGCTTTTCTTTAAAGTCAAAGAACTGATAGAATTTTTCTGAACTACTGAAAAAAATCTGTCCGGAAATAATATAGCTGCGGGAGTGAGCTGAATTTAAATGGGTAGATACATGCACGGTTCTTTCCAGTTTATTAATAAAGAACAGGGCAGAAAGTAGCACGCCAACAAATACACCCAGTGCCAGATTATGGGTGGCTAAAACCACCAGCACCACCGCAATCATAACCACATTAAATTCCAGCGGATGTTTATTGAATTGTTTGACTGAACCCCACTGGAAAGTGGTAAAGGCGACCATCACCATAATCGCCACCAAAGCCGCCATCGGAATATAAGCCAGCCAGTCTTTCAGAAACACCACCAGGCACAGCAAAAATACACCGGCAATCAGCGTCGATAAACGGGTTCGTGCACCGGAAGACACATTAATAATCGATTGACCGATCATGGCACAACCGGCCATGCCACCCATAAAACCACTGACAATATTGGCCATACCCTGACCACGACATTCCTGATGACGGTCACCTTCAGTTCCGGTGACTTCATCAATTACAGTCGTGGTCATCATGCTTTCCAGCAAACCGACAGTCGCCAGCGTCAATGAATAAGGTAGTACAATTTGTAGGGTTTCCAGATTGAGCGGAATCTCCGGCAGCAGGAACATTGGTAAGGTGTCCGGAAATTGCCCCAGATCACTCACGGTTCGCATATCTGCACCCAAGAACAGCGCCAGTCCACTCAGCACGATGATACAAATTAGCGGAGAAGGAATGGCTTTACCAATTTTAGGCAGATAAGGAAATAGATAGATAATCGCCAGACCCATGGCAATAAACAGATAGCCCATCCCATCCATTTTTTGCATCTCGGGAAGCTGTGCGACAAAAATCAGAATTGCCAATGCATTCAAAAATCCATACACCACAGCTTGCGAAACAAAGCGCATCAACTTGGCCACTTTAAAATAACCGGCAATGACCTGAATAATTCCGGTCAGAATAGTCGCTACCAGCAGATATTGCAGTCCATGGTCTTTTACCAGCGTAATCATCAGCAGTGCCATCGCACCCGTAGCCGCTGAGATCATGGCAGGGCGGCCGCCAAAAAAAGCAATCGTCACAGCAATACAAAACGAAGCATAGAGACCGACCTGCGGATCGACGCCAGCAATTGCAGAGAAGGCGATTGACTCGGGAATTAAGGCCAGTCCAACCACCAAACCTGCGAGTACATCAGTCCGGACATTGGAAAACCATTCTTCTTTTTTAAGGCTAATCACGAAATATCATCTAAATTTGGAAAACCTGGGTATCTTAAACAGATGCGGTCAAAAATCTACAGAGATGGGCTTGAAAAAGCCGTTAATTTCCTGAATATTGAATGAGTAAATGTCCTGAGGGGCAGTTACGCTTTTTTGCAATTTACAGGTTTGATCACTTGAAAGTTTGACAGAAGCGATTTAAAACATAGAGAAGTGTATAACAAGGATCAGAAATGAAGCTTTACTATTCGCCAGGTGCATGCTCACTGGCAGCTCATATTATTTTAAATGAAATTAATGTTGATTTTGATTTGGAACGTGTTGATTTAAAAACACATAAGACAGAGAAAGGTACGGATTATTACGAAATTAATCCTAAAGGCTATGTACCAGCCTTAGAAATTAATCCTGGTCTGATCCTGACAGAAAACGTAGCCATTTTACCTTTTCTGGCTCAACACGATCCAAAACAAGATCTGATTCCACCATCTGGAATGGGGCGTGCCAAAGTTCTGGAATGGCTGGGTTATCTCAATTCAGAATTGCATGATGCTTATGCGGTGTTCTTTAGTGGCAAGTTATCCGATGATGAAAAGAAAAAAGCCTATGCAGAAGTCGATCGTCTATTAAGTTATATCGACAAAGCGATTGCTGAATCAGACAATGACTATCTGGTTGATGATAACTTTGGCCCAGCCGATGCTTATCTGTTTGTGTTGACCAATTGGTCGAATCATATTGAGCATGATTTAAGTCCGTATAAGAATATTATTCATATCCGCAATAAAGTCGCAGAGCGTCAGTCTGTACAGATTGCAATGCGAGATGAAGGTCTAATTCCATAAAATTTAAAAAAAGCATAATTATTATGCTTTTTTTTTGACTTTCATTTAATAATTGCTATTGGAATAAATAAGATGAAGAGAATACTGAATTTAGTATTAAGTTTCGGTTTAACGGGAATGCTGGTTGCATGTAGTAGTGTTAAAAATCCAGAAAATGTAGCTCAAGAATATGTTACAGCAGCCTATAAAGGCGATTCAGAAAAAATGCTCTCTTATATTTATATACCTGAAAATGTTAAAGCCCAAGCAGGTTCTGAAGAAATGATTCAAGGCAAAATAAAAGCTGGCGCGGCAAAGGCTAAAGAGCAAGCTGAACGTAAAGGCGGAGTCAAAGAAATTAGTGTGGTAGACAAAAATATCGATGAAGCAAATGGAAAAGGACGGGTGACTATCGGAGTCAGCTTTAAAAATGAAGGCTCTAATTCTGTAACAGATCGAGTAAAACTTATCAAAAATGAAGATAAATGGAAAGTTGATTTATAATCGGTTTAGTTTGATTTTGGGCAGATTAGTTATTCTAATCTGCCTTTTTATTGGGTTTCCCCCTCAAGATACTATAAAGCAAGATAAACAGATTTATATGCCCGAGCACGCATTTCAAGTGGGTGATTGGATTGTTCGGGAAGGGGTGGGTTACGAAAGTTTTTTAATCAAAAAACTGAGTGGGAGTGAATACTCACATATTGGCGTGATTGCAGAAACTCAACCGAATATTTTGGTGGTGCATGCGACCACAGATGATGATCCCTCACATGTAAATCAAGTGATTCAATCAGATATCAGTGATTTTATTGACTCAAAACGAGCAAAAAAGTGGGCAGTTTATAGAGAAAGCAGTTTAGAGCCATATAAAAGAAAAGATATTGCTAGGGCCGTAACAAGGCAGGTAGGAGAGCAATTTATTTTAGGATCAAGAGGTGAGACGCATCGTTATTGCACTACGATTATTGCAGAGAAACTTCCATTGTCTTTACGTAATAAACTGGTCTGGAGCAAGATTGAATTGCCAGGCTTGCAGGGGGAGCTGCTTTTTCCTGATGCTTTATTAAAGCTTGAATCCGTCGAGCTGATTTATAAAAATAGATAATTTAGGATGAGTAAAAGCTAAATGATAGTCAAAGAATCATACAATCCTTTGACTACGATGAGATTTATTTAAAGAAATAACCAGTTTCCGGCGAGCTGGCATTGGCCATACGTTTGCGTGGCATACGGCCGGCCAGAAAAGCTTCACGGCCAGCTTCGACTGCTTTTTTCATGGCTGAGGCCATGAGTACCGGATTCTGTGCAGCCGCAATCGCCGTATTCATCAGTACACCATCACAGCCCAGTTCCATCGCAATTGCGGCATCACTTGCAGTACCAACACCGGCATCGACCAGTACAGGCACTTTGGCATTTTCTTTAATAATCGACAGGGTATGTGGATTGAGAATTCCCAAGCCCGAACCAATCAGGCTGCCCAAAGGCATAATTGCCACACAGCCCATGCTTTCCAGTTCTTGCGCCACGATTGGATCATCCGAAGTATAGACCATGATCTCAAAGCCATCGTCAATCAAGGTACGTGCAGCTTTCAAGGTTTCAGTCACATTCGGATATAAGGTCTTTTCATCGCCTAAAACTTCAAGCTTGACCAGATTATGGCCATCAAGGAGTTCGCGTGCCAGCATACAGGTGCGAACGGCACTATTGGCATCGAAACAACCTGCGGTATTCGGCAAAATGGTATATTTTTCCGGAGGAATGACTGACAGCAGATTCGGCTGATCTGGATGCTGTCCAATATTGACCCGACGAATCGCGACAGTAACAATCTCTGCGCCACTGGTTTCAATGGCTTGCTGAGTTTCATTTAAATCTTTATATTTGCCTGTGCCTACCAAAAGGCGAGACTGGAATTGGCGTGAACCAATCTGTAATAAATCTTGCATAATCGTCCCGAGTATTAGCCGCCACCGACCGCGTGAATAATTTCTATTTTGTCTGTATCGCAAATCGGCGTATCGCCTAATCTGCTTTTAGGAATAATCATTTCATTGACTTCAACTGCAAAACGCTTACCCTCAAGCGCCATACTCTGAATCAGTTCCAGCAGATTCTTGCAGTGAGTTTCCTGTTGTTCGCCATTGATATAAATCATCATTCTAGCTACCCTCCATGATTAAGTGATTTTCAGACTTATCTGGCGTATTTTAAAGCATTCCAAGCCAGAATTAACCATCCTGCAATCATTAAAGCACCACCAATTGGCGTAATTGCGCCTAATCCACGTGGTAAACCCAAGGCCATGATATACAGTGAACCAGAAAATAATAAAATACCGACCTGAATTAGCCAAAAACTCCATTGAATCGGGAGTGTCGGAATGACTTTCGCGAGCAAGGCCAGAATAAGCAAACCTAAGGCATGATAGAAAAAATAATCCGTTGCCGTTTGCCACCAGCCGAGCTGGGCTTCAGTCGCGCGCGCTTTTAAACCATGTGCACCAAAGGCACCGAGCATCACTGCAAGCGCCAAGTTGAGTGCTGAAATCGCAATCCACATTTGAATTGATCTTCCTGATAAAGTTTGCGCTCAACCTTAGCATAAATTCAAAATTCGGACATAAAAAAGCCTTCTTTGATGAAGGCTTTTTCAGATTAAATCAATAACAGAATTTGGTATTAATTGGAGGACATTGCCACTTTAATTTTTTCCATGGCATTTTTTTCCAGCTGACGAATACGTTCCGCGGAAACGTTATATTCGGCGGCCAGCTCATGCAGGGTTGATTTCTCATCGTCTAGCCAGCGACGCTGCAAGATATTACGTGAACGATCATCGAGCTGATCCATGGCTTCGTGCAGGGCAGAGGTACTTTGTTCCTCATAATCCTCATTTTCAATCAGACGGGCCGGATCATAACGGTTATCTTCCAGATATAAAGCCGGTGCAACATAAGTTGAACCTTCATCATCGTCATCGCCGGAAGCATCAAAAGCAGCATCATATGCCGTCAAGCGGCCTTCCATCTCCAGAACTTGTTCTGGTGTGACATTTAAATCATTGGCAATCGACTGAGCTTCTGCGAGGGTCAATTTTTTCGATGATTTTTTCAGGCTACGCAGATTAAAAAACAGTTTACGTTGCGCTTTGGTGGTGGCGATTTTAACAATACGCCAGTTACGGATCACATATTCATGAATTTCCGCCTTAATCCAGTGCACAGCAAATGACACCAAACGTACGCCCATATTCGGGTCAAAACGTTTTACAGCTTTCATCAGACCCAGGTTGCCTTCCTGAATCAGGTCGCCTTGTGGCAGACCATAACCTGCATAACTGCGTGCAATATGCACCACAAAACGCAAATGTGACATGACCAGCATTTTTGCTGCATCTAAATCTTGGTCATAGTAATAGCGTTCAGCCAACTCTTTTTCTTGTTCGGCCGTTAAAATCGGAATCTGATTGACAGTGCTGATATAAGCACCGAGGTTGACCCCTGGCGCCGATAATGACAGGGGCATCAACTGATTGCGGCTGTCACTCATGTGTTCTCCTTGAAATGCGGGATAACCCTAAACATAGGTTTTATCTTAATCCAATCTCTCCGCAAATAATGGATATTTGGGTAGAGAAATGTAAAAAAGTATACGAAACTAAGATAAACAGTTTAATTGAAAATTTTTAAGATTCAATCAAGTAGTGAAATTCTGAATCAGAAACTTTTTTTGATTCAAGCTTGAGTTGATGAATCTGGCAATAACGGCTGACATCCGTCTGACTATGTGGATCAGAGGATTTGAGCAAGAAAGTTTTCTGATTACCGGCCTTTAGTGCCCGTTTTAACATTAATAGCGGCATCGGGCAGGGTTTTCCCATGGCATCGATAAGACAATACTGCTCTGGATTTTGCGACATTAGGGTTTCATTCATATAGCAAAAAAATGACAATAAATAGTAACAAAGAAGCGTATAGAACCAAACTGCTTTAATAAAAATCAGGATCTAAAAGAAGATATAAAGTCTTTTGACAATTTTCATGAAAAAAATAACTAAATCAAACAGAACATGCTAAAAAAAATCTATTAATTGTGATAAACCCATGTTAAGCTCGTTGCGTATTTGGGACTTTGAATAAACAAAGTGATTGTTTTTCACCCTATTACATAAATGGATGTAACCGGGATTTTGTTGATAGTTTTACAGAATGATTACAAGCTTAAAAATAATATTTTCAAACTTGTTTGCTCTGCTGTTTGCAACACCGGGTGGTCCTTCTTTTAGTTTCAATGAGGATTAACTTATGACAGCTGCTCGCGAACAAGGCGTAGTTAAGTGGTTTAACGATACTAAAGGCTTCGGCTTTATTCAACGTAACGGCGGTGATGACGTATTTGTTCATTTCCGTGCTATCCAAGGTGACGGCCACCGTTCACTTCGTGATGGTCAACGCGTTGAATTCAGTGTTGTTAAAGGCCAAAAAGGCTTTCAAGCTGAAGAAGTTCAACCATTAGACTAATCTTCGGATTAAGCTAAAAAGAAAACGCTCCAATATAACTTGGGGCGTTTTTTGTTTATACTATCCCCATCTTAGTGATTACCCAAGTAGAGCACCGCTTTATGTCATCTGGTTTTGAAACCTTAAATTTACATCCCAATCTAAAAAAAGCGATTGATGCTTTAGGCTTTACCACCATGACGCCTATCCAGCAGAAGGTTTTAAAATTCACGCTGGCAGGACATGATGCCATTGGCCGTGCACAGACAGGTACCGGTAAAACTGCGGCCTTTTTAATTAGTATCATGAATGATCTATTAAATAATCCGATTCAGGAACAGCGTTATCGTGGTGAACCGCGCGCCCTGATTTTGGCACCGACCCGTGAACTGGCACTGCAAATTGAAAGCGATGCACAGGATCTGGCCAAATATGCCGGTCTCAATGTCGTGACTTTGCTGGGTGGTGTAGATTTTGACAAGCAAAAGAATCAACTAAATAAAGCACCTGTCGATATTATGGTCGCGACACCCGGTCGTTTGATCGATTTTGTCGAGCAAAAAGAAGTCTGGCTGGATCAGATTGAATTTCTGGTCATTGATGAAGCGGATCGTCTACTCGATATGGGCTTTATTCCTTCAGTGAAACGCATTGTGCGTTTTTCGCCGCGTAAGGAGCAACGTCAGACTTTAATGTTCTCTGCAACATTTAGCTATGATGTACTAAATTTGGCACAGCAATGGTTATTTGAACCGGTCACAGTTGAAATTGAACCGGAAAAGAAAACCAATGCCGATGTCGAGCAACGGGTGTATATGGTGGCTAAGGCCGATAAATATAAACTGTTGCAAGAAATCTTGCGTGATGAGCCGATTGAAAAGGTGATGATTTTCGCCAACCGTCGTGATCAGGTGCGTAAGCTTTATGATCATTTAAAACGTGATGGTTATAAGGTGGTCATGCTGTCTGGTGAGATTGCTCAAGACAAGCGTCTAAAAATGCTAGACCAGTTCAAAAATGGTAAGCACAACATTATGATTGCAACAGATGTTGCGGGTCGTGGTATTCATGTGGATGGTGTTTCACATGTGGTGAACTTCACTTTACCTGAACAGTCAGATGATTATGTACATCGTATTGGACGTACTGGCCGTGCGGGAACACGTGGTGTGAGTATTAGTTTCCTTGCCGAAGATGATGCGTTCTATCTACCAGAAATTGAGAAGGCGATTGGACAGAAATTGCCTTTGACCCGTCTGGAAGGTTATTGCTAATCCAGATTAAAAAAACCGCTCTTGAAGAGCGGTTTTTTTATGACCATGTGATCTGGACTTATTTGGCCTGACAACGGAAAGTCAAAATGGTTTGATAGTCATCATTCTGGTTTAAACCGGTATTGGTGCCTGCGATATTACCTAAAACAGTCGCTGCTGCCTGAATCATCTGTCCAGTCTGATCATCAACGACACCTTTTAATGCCCCGTTATAACCCGTCTTTTCATCGATAATAATCGCAGTAGCTTTCGAACCACAGGTTTTGCTGGCAGCATTAATGGCATTATTTTTGGCAGTTAATTGATTTTTACCTAATCCGGTGACCTCAAACTGATTATTTTCTTTCTGAATTGCCAGTGAGGTTGGGTTGGAAGCACAGGCAGTTAAAAGTAGAGCTGAAGCTGCTAATCCGCTGATCGCAATTGTTTTTTTCATGATAAAATCTCGGGTGAAAACAGAATTAAGCTTATTTGAGCATAGTAAAGCGCACAGAGTTTGGAGCTGTTGTATAAGTTTGGAAATTTTTAGTGTGACTCTATGCTAAAAAAGTAATTCAGCTAAGCATTTCATTGATTAAAATAAAAATATTGTAATGTTCTTGAGTGATTTTTGCGGCTAAGTCGCGGTGAAGTTTATAGAGTATTACAGCGGGAATATGCTAATCTTGAAAACAGTTTTTAAGTATAGATCTACAAAGCAATGACGGAATCCGTGGTCGACATCGTTCATCAAAATATTCACCAACGTCAATCAATAGGACATTTGCTGGCACCGGCACCGAATGCAGAACAGCTGGAGCTGGCTTTTCAGGCGGCATTGACAGCACCGGATCATCATCGGTTGAAACCCACCACCTTTGTGGTGATACCTGATGCACAGCGTGAAGCATTTGGGGAGCTGTTGTCTCAGGCACTGGTCGATCTGGGTGAAACTGAAACGGCACAGATTGAACGGGTCAAGAATCATCCATTCCGTGCGCCACTATTGGTGCTGGCTTTAACGCGTTTGCAAGATCATCCTAAAGTTCCACATTTTGAACAGATTCTCAGTTCAGGTGCCGCCATACAGAATTTTCTGTTATCACTCCAGGTTCAGGGTTTCTCGACCATGTGGCGCAGTGGTGCTGTAGTCGAATCTGGCCTGTTTAAGCAGGCATTAGGAATTTCAAAAGACGATCTGGTCTCGGGTATTATTTATATTGGCACTGCAGCAAAAGCAATTCCAGCACGCGCAGAGATTCAGACCAGTAATTTTGTAAGTTATTGGAATCAGAACGGTTAATTTGCACGGTATAACAGGGTATTAAAAAATAACATGTCAGAATTAAATTTTTCAGCACTGGTCGAGCCGGTTGCAGTCGATCATAAGACCGCTTTAAGAGTCACGGTGTTGGGTGGGGGCAGTTTTGGTACCGCAATGGCCAATACCGCAGTGCGTAATGGTTGTAATACCATGATCTGGATTCGTGATGAAGCTGTTGCGGCAGATATCAATGCCACGCATATCAATAAACGTTATTTGCCAGATTTCCAGCTGGAAGAAAACTTACTGGCTGTGTCGGATCTGGAACTGGCTGTGCGTGATCGTGATATTATTTTAGTCGCGATTCCAAGTCATTCTTTTCGGGATGTCCTGCAACAAATCAAGCCTTTTATCACCTCACAAGCCGTGATTTCACTCACCAAAGGGATTGAAGCCAAAACTTTTAGCTTCATGAGTGATATTATTCGGGAAGTATTGCCAGAAGTGCCTTATGGAGTGTTGTCCGGGCCGAATCTCGCCAAGGAAATTGTGGCAGGTCAGCCGGCAGGAACCGTGATTGCCAGCGAATCTGAGCTGGTACGTTATGCCGTACAGCAAGCCTTACATAGTGCCTTGTTCCGTGTTTTTGCCAGTGATGATGTACATGGTGTAGAACTCGGTGGTGCCTTGAAAAATATCTATGCCGTCGCGATGGGGATGGCAGCCGCGTATAACGTGGGTGAAAATACCAAGAGTATGATCCTGACCCGTGCACTGGCCGAAATGAGCCGTTTTGCGGTAAAATTGGGCGCGAATCCGCTGACTTTCCTCGGGCTTTCCGGTGTGGGTGATTTATTTGCGACTTGTAGCAGTCCGCTGAGTCGTAATTATCAGGTTGGTTTTGCCTTAGGCAAAGGCAAGACTTTGGAGCAGGCTACTACTGAACTGGGTCAAACTGCAGAAGGGATCAATACCATCGTACAGGTCAAGGCGCGTTCCGAAGAACTGGATGTCTATATGCCAATTACTTCTGCTTTGTATGATGTGATTTTTGAAGGTGCACCACCACTTAATATTGCCTTGTCATTGATGAAAAATGGTCATCGCAGTGATGTGGAATTTGTCTTGCCACATCATCAAGTCTGATCTATAACCCAAAGAGACTGTATGTGAATTGTCATATTGGCCAGTTATCATGCAGGCAAAAGAAAATAAGGAAATCCAATGCAACTGACTTTAGTGCGACATGGTGAGGCTGCTCCACCAGTCAATGGCAATGATAGCAAGCGTCCATTGACGGAGCGTGGTCATCAGCAGGCTGAGCAAACTGCACAGTTCTTAAAAAATATGATTAAACCTGAAGTGTTTGTGGTCAGTCCCTTATTGCGTGCACAAGAGACCCTGGCTCATCTGCAGCAGTATTTTCAAGATGTACCCGTGGTGATCTGTAATGCGATTAAACCCGATGATGATGCCAAGGTCGCGGTTGAATGGTTGTCGCAACTGCCTTATGAATCGATTGCCGTGGTGTGTCATATGAATGTGGTGGCACACATTTCTTCTATTTTGCTGGCGGAGTCTTTTCATCCCTATGCATTGGCAGAAGCACGTATCTATGCGCAGCCAGTCATTGCCGCGGGTTTGTCGACAACAGTTAAAAGTTTTATTCCTACATTATAAAAACCAATTAAAACGGTAGTACACAATCGATGTTGTATTTATGGATGCCTGAGGCCAATGGGGTTTGGCAATGGTCAACTGGGGAATTCTGGAACACTGCGGCCACACTTGAGCAGTTGATTCAGGAGATTCAGGCTCATCATGGCGAAGAAGCAGTAGTGTTTTTCCCGAGCCGTCATGTGCAAATTTTGCAGCAGACTTTGCCCAAGAGCCAATATAAAAAAATGGGCAATGAGGGCATCAAGTATCTGCTTGAAGAATATGTGGTGCTGCCCGTCGATGCCATGAAAGTGCTGCATCATTTTCAGCAGCCTGATCAGGTCAGTATTATGGGGATTGCGAATTCTACCCTCGAGACCTTGCAGTATTCTCTCAACCTGATTCCCGTCAAGCTGGCGGCTTTGCTGCCAGACTTTTTGGTGCTGCCGGTTCCTGAAGCCAATCAGCGGGTGATTACCCAAATTGGTGGGCGCTTGTTGGTACGAGAGGCAGAATATATCGGCCAGTCATTGGATGATCTGAGTCTGTATCTGGATTATCAGCCCAAAGATTTGCATTATAAAGTCAGTAGTCTGAATCAGGATCAGTTAAGTAGCCTAGAAGCATTGGTCACACAGGAGCAGTTAGAATCTTTTCAGTATGTCCTTCCTGTATTGAAAAAACCTAAACAGCATGCGTTTAATGTATTGCCCAAAGCCAAATCTGAAGGTGCCATTTCCGGTTACTGGAAAGCATGTGCAGCTGTATTTCTGGGCATACTGGTCTTGCAGTTTAGTTATGATGCGGTGCGCTGGTATCAATATAAAAAAGTGGCAAATCAGACCGCTGCACAGGCCGTTGATCAGTTCAAGTACTGGTTTGGGCAAAATTATCCGGTCACTGAGCAGAATATCAAAAGCCAGTTTGAAGGGCAGTTACGTCAAAGCCAGATCGCTGATACACAGGCATTACAGCTGATTAGTCGGATTGGGCCAGTCTTGATGCAGAACCAGATTGTGGCACAACGGATCAATTATGATGCGTCTGTGTTGAGTATGGAGCTCAAGGCCAATTCATCAGATACGCTAAATGCATTGACCAAGCAATTGAGTCAGCAAGGCTTTAAAGTGGAGCTGGGGAATATTCAGGCCAGCGGAACAGGTGCCATTGGGCTGGTGAGGGTGCAATAATGAAAGCCATCGAAGCGCTACAAAATCGCATGGATCAGTCTTTTGAAAAACTGAGGGATTATCTGGACAGTCTCTCGGCACGTGAACGGGTATTGGTGATTTTTACCACTATTTTTGTAGTTGTGGCTGCGGTCAGTTCAGCACTCTGGTATATGCATCAGGCAGCAGACACCCAGCAGAAACGTTTAAATCAGCTGAAAGATACCATTGTCTGGATGCAAAGTAATGCAGTCACCATGAAACCTGCTGGAGACATGCAGCTGGATGCCGCAGAGAAAGTACAGCGGGTGGCACAGCAACAAGGTCTTTCGGTTGCATCGCAGCAAATAGATGGGAAAATTCAATTGGCAGTCATGCATGAAAATTATGCAGTATTGGCAAACTTCCTGACTCAACTGGCACAAATGGGTCTAAGTGTTGAGAAAATGGAACTAAATAATGAAGCAGGACAGATTAAATTAACCGCGACCGTGCAATAAACGGTAAAAATAAAGATTTGCAAAGCATGGTTTTTTTGTCAGCCTATGCCTATAATATGCCGACTTAAAAAGCAGTAGACTTTTCTAGATATGTTGTATTCTCTAGCCCGCCCTTTGTTGTTTTCTTTAGCACCAGAGCGTGCACATGAGCTGACACTATCACTATTGAAATCATCCCATAAAATGGGCTTGATGCGTCAAAATGTTGCTGCGAAACCTGTGACTTGTATGGGAATCGAATTTCCCAATCCAGTAGGTCTTGCGGCAGGTTTAGACAAAAATGGTGCTTATATTGACGCCCTTGCTGGTCAAGGTTTTGGTTTTATTGAAATTGGCACCATTACCCCGCGACCGCAAGCCGGCAATCCCCATCCGCGGTTATTCCGTTTGCCACAGGCCAAAGCCATTATTAACCGTATGGGTTTTAATAATGAGGGTGTAGATCAGCTGGTGGAAAATGTCAAAGCTGCCAAATTTAAAGGCATTCTCGGCATCAATATCGGTAAAAACGCTGATACTCCGGTAGAAAAAGCAGTAGATGATTACCTTATCTGTTTAGAAAAAGTCTATAATTATGCGTCTTACATTACCGTCAATATTTCTTCTCCCAATACCAAAAATCTGCGCAGTTTACAAAGTGGTGATGCACTGACCGAACTGCTTGAAACATTGAAAAACCGTCAGCTTGAATTGGCGCAGGAATACCAGCATTATGTACCTTTGGTCCTTAAAGTAGCGCCTGATCTGGACGAAACCGATATTGCCTTTATTGCCAAGCAGTTACTGCAATTCAAGATTGATGGTCTGATCGTGACCAATACCACACTGTCACGTGAAGGGGTGGAAGGTCTGGCGCATGCAGAGGAGGCAGGTGGTCTATCTGGCGCGCCAGTCTTTGAGAAAAGTACCGCATGTCTGGCTGCATTTGCTCAGGTGTTAAAAGGACAAATTCCCTTGATTGGTGTGGGTGGTATTCTTTCAGGCGCAGATGCTGTTGCCAAGAAACAGGCAGGTGCCAGCCTTGTACAAGTTTATAGTGGCCTCATCTATACTGGACCTGAACTTGTAAAAGATTGTGTAGACGCACTTTAAATCCTATGAATGCCATTGATATCTTTCTGCTGATTATCTTGCTCATTGGAGGGCTCAACGGTTTGCGTCAAGGATTTATTAAAGCCTTTGCGAACTTAGTGGGATGGATCTTTGCCCTGATTGTTGCGGCAAAATATTCAACGCTACTTGCGCCGTCTATGGTTGCTCTGAGTACAGATCCAGTCGTACAAAAGATAGCAGCCTTCGCCTTTATCGTCCTGTTAATTGTGGTTCTGACCTGGATCGTCACTGCGCTTTTAAACCGTATTTTAAAGAGTCTTAAACTGGGTCCGCTTAACCGTCTGGCAGGTGGTGTCTTTGGTAGCCTGAAAGGCTTGCTGATTGTACTGATTACTATGCAAGGCATTGGCCCATGGGTAGAAAGCTCACCGCACTGGAAACAGTCCAAGTTTATTCAAGCCTTATTGCCTTATGCGCCTTGGGCGACTCAAATGTCGAAAGACGCCGCGAATGGCGCACTACAACATATCAAGCCTGAAGGGACATCGAAACCTTCAGCTGTATCATCTGAAACATCGTCCAAATCTGGAGCTGCAGATGAGTCTACAAATAATCCTTTTTATTAATCCTAGCTTGTCTGCGAGGTTGCTATGTGTGGAGTAGTTGGTATAGCTGGTAAATCACCCGTTAACCAAATGTTGTTTGATGCATTAACGATGTTACAACATCGTGGACAAGATGCAGCTGGGATCGTGACATGTGATGAAGGGCGTCTGTTCCTGCGCAAAGACAATGGGATGGTGCGTGACGTATTCCATACCCGTCATATGCGTGCCTTGAAAGGAAATTACGGTATTGGCCACGTGCGTTATCCAACAGCCGGTTCATCGAGCAGTGCAGAAGCACAGCCATTTTATGTGAACTCGCCGTATGGAATTACCTTGGCGCATAACGGTAACCTGACCAATGCCGAAGAAATTCATGATGATCTGTTCAAAACTGACTTGCGTCATATGAACACGGATTCTGATTCAGAAGTACTGCTAAATGTGTTGGCGCATGAATTGCAAAAACATGGCAAATTGGTGCCGACTTCGGAAGATATTTTCCACGCGGTAACACGTGTGCATGAGCGTTGTAAAGGCGCTTATGGTGTGGTAGCAATGATTACCGGACAAGGTCTGGTGGGCTTCCGTGATCCGAATGGTATCCGTCCACTGATTTACGGTTCACGTGAAACTGAACAGGGCATGGAATATATCATAGCTTCTGAATCGGTTGCGATTACTGCGCTGGGCTTCAAAGTTGAGCGTGATATTCAGCCAGGTGAAGCGGTATTTATCGATTTACAAGGTAATTTCTTTACCAAGCAATGTGCGAGCAATCCTGAATATCGTCCATGTATTTTTGAATATGTGTATTTTGCCCGTCCGGATGCCATTATTGATGGAATCTCGGTGTATAAAGCACGTCTGAAAATGGGTGAGAAGCTGGCGCAAAAAATTCTGCGCGAGTGGGGTGAAGAGCATGATATCGATGTGGTGATTCCGATTCCGGATACTTCACGTACTTCTGCATTGGAACTTGCCAATATGCTGGGTGTGAAATTCCGTGAAGGTTTCATGAAAAACCGTTATATCGGTCGTACTTTTATTATGCCAGGTCAGCAACTACGTAAAAAATCGGTACGTCAAAAACTGAACCCGGTTGAGCTTGAATTTAAGGGTAAAAACGTACTATTGGTCGATGACTCGATTGTGCGTGGTACGACCTGTAATGAAATTATCCAGATGGCACGTGATTCTGGTGCGAAAAAAGTCTTCTTTGCTTCCGCAGCACCGATGGTGAAATATCCAAACGTGTACGGTATCGATATGCCGGCAAAATCAGAGCTAATTGCCTCAGATCGTAGCGTTGAAGAAATTCGTGAAATTATTGGTGCAGACCGTTTGGTGTTCCAGGATCTGGAAGATTTAAAAGATGCAGTTCGAACCACCAAAGTGCCAGATCTGAAAGATTTTGACTGTTCGGTATTTGACGGCGTTTATGTCGCGGGTGGTATTGATGCGCAGTATCTGGATGATCTACAGCAAAAACGTAGTGACAGTGCCATGAAAGAAGGGAATTACATCGATGTGAATATCGATGCAGCTTCTGTGGATTTAACTGGCGTACGTGAAGTCTAAGCGCTTAAAATCATCATGAAAAAGCGGGAATTTCCCGCTTTTTTGTTTTATGATGAACCCATTGAAAATAATCTTAACTAGGGTTCTACATTGCGCAACGTAGGATATGATTTTATAAAAAACAAGAATATCGTATTGCCTGTAAGCTTCTGCTTGATTGCTGTGCTGTTAACTATTTTTATTATCAATACCGTTGTTGGTCTATTCGTTTTTTATGTTGATTCTACCCAGTCTATTTTCTGGCATATGCTCAGTCCTTATCTGATTGCGTTGCTGTTATGTGTGATGCTGATCTCGGTCATCTATGAATTTTATCTTTTCCGGAATGGCGGTTATTCGCTGGCAAAACAGATGGGAGCGCGCCGTCTCAGTCCGATGGAAAGTATTCCTGAGGAAAGTGCGGCACTGCAAATTACCCAGCAGCTGGCCGATACCTTTTTAATTGAACCTCCGGCGGTGTATGTACTGCCCGATGAAGTTGGAGTTAATGCACTGACGGCGGGATTTAGCCCGCGAGATACCGCGATTATTCTGACCTGGGGTGCGGTACAAACTCTGGATAAAGTCGAGCTGTATGGTTTACTCAGTCACGAATTTAATAAAATTCTGTCGGGTGAAACTGCTGAAAATACCCGCTTAAAAATTTTGTATAGCAGTTTAACCACCTTTAGCCAGTGGGGCAGCAAAATTGCCAAATCTGGTTTCTATCGAACTGGCATTCGACGTGAAAATAAGTTTGAAACCTTTTATGTCGCAATTGGCGCAGTAATCTGGCTGATTGGCAGTTTAGGGGTATTGATCACACGCTTTATTAAATATATTTCACTGGGTGGACGCACTTTTAAGAATGACCAGAAAACTCGCCGCCTGATTCAAAATGATGCCAATATCCAGACTTTACTCAGAATTCATGTGCATCATTCCGGTTCGCAAATCTATAGTGAATATGCCGAATCCATTTCCCATATGTGTTTTGCCAATTCCTTGAGTCCGCAAAACTGGTTGAACATTCACCCGAACATCAATCAGCGCATCTATGAATTAAATCCTGCCCTGATTCAGGATTTGCAGCTCGAGAACTTGAAGAAACTCAAGAATCAGCCTTTATTCAGTTTATTTCGTTCTCTGGAAGAAGTGGTGCCCGAGACTGCGATGAGCTGGAGTTCGCCACAGCCTCTGCCGTTGTTGCGTCTATCTCCAATCAGCTTTGCAATTAAAGATGCGATCAAGCCACTGAATCCAGAGCTGCGGCTGAGTATGCCGCGTCCGGAGTTGCTTGAACGTGCATTGCAGACGGCGACCGGCTCGCGTGAAGTCATGGTTGCCATCTTGATGATTCGTCAATATCGTGAATTTATTCCGACTGAGGCTGAAGTGAGCCGCGCCATTGTAGATTCACTGCTGAATCTGGATGGGCGGGTGCATATTTCGATTTTCCAGCAAGCCTGCAAGAATATTGGCGGGATGCCCACCACAGTTGCACGTCAGTTTTTGATGAAACTGGCACGAATTATTCAGGAAGATGGTGAAATTGGCTTGCTTGATGCCTTATTGCTGGAATGTGTCAAATATGAGCTGAATCTATTGCCCGCACATATTCCAACAGCTTTGGATGAAGTTAAGCCTCAGATTGTGCGTCTGATTGATGCCTTGTTGCATGTGCAGCAGATTAATAGCGGAAACCAGCTTGAGGTTCGCGAACGCATTTTAAACCGGATTTTGTCGGCTCGAGAATTGGACTTATACAATGAAATTTCTGATGAGCCGATTGATCTGGCGGAAATTCTGAATGATATTTCGGGGCTTTTACTGCGTGAACGTCTCGGGATTTTGGGGATCGCAGAAGCCTGTTTGTGGAGCGACCGTATTGTGACTCAGGACGAACTGGATGTGATGGAACTGCTTTATTGGCGCTTGGGTTTTGAGGCAGAGCAGATTATTCAACAAATGTTGAAGAAAAACAGTTTAACCATTATGTAAAAAAGAAGATAACAATTCACAGTTTGAAACTGCATCTGTTATAACAGAGGCAGTGATTTAATTGCATATTAAAAGTACAGTTTTTAGCAGGCAGATCGACTTTGTATTAGAATCCATCAGGATAAAAAAGAAAAGCGGAAAAAGTTCGGCAAAGTAGAGGCAATCCGGCTAAAATGTTCAGCCTGAAATTGGTGATGATGAAAAGATGATAGGGCATCAGCGTGACATACTGGCAACATTAGGAATTGATCTCTGGATTCCTAGGGACAGCGCATGTCAGCCACATCAGGTCTCGATCTGGCGTGATCAGGCCGCACCAGAATTTCACAGTGACATTGTCTTGCCTCAGTCCAAGCAGCCCGAGGTATTTACAGATCTATCAATTCCTGAGCCGGTTATTCAACCCGAAGCTGAAGTCATGCCCGTGGTATCAGTGCCCACGCCAGTACTGGTTCAGGAACAGCGTGAAATCATACAAATTCCGCCATTTAGTTTGCAGATTTTAAGTCTGGCCTATTGCAGTATTGTGATTGACGCGACTGCAATGACTGAAGAAACCCAGAATTTATGGACGAATATCCAGCGTGCAGTGGTCAGCGAGTTTTGTGAGCTGAACTGGCCATTTCCTTGGGCCAATGTTCAGGATGGGCGCGGTGTGGACTCTTATATTCAGGGTTTTCTCGATGGGATGAGTGCCGAGAAAAATATTATTTTCTTGGGAACTGTACCTTATATTTCAAATAGTAAAATAATCCAGTTGGCTTCTTTACAGGAAATGCTGGATCAGCCAATTTTGAAAAAACGTTTATGGCAGTTTATGCAAAATAGGTCTGCCAGCTTGAAATAATATGAGTTTGGAATAAAAAATATGAAACAAAAAGTGGTTGTATTTAGTCAGATCGATGCTGATATTCAAAATAAACTTGAACAAACTTATGATGTCGCCTATATACAACCCAAGTTAGGCGATGTGAACCAGCAGCTTTTGCAGCAGGTTCAGGATGCCGATGGCATGATTGGAGCAGGTCGATTACTGAATCGTAACAATCTGGCGACTGCCACCCGGCTTAAAGTCATTTCCAGTGTCAGTGTCGGTTATGACAACTATGAACTTGATTATTTAAATGAAAAAAATATCTATCTCAGCCATACCCCGCATGTACTGACTGAAACCACGGCAGATCTGGCTTTTACATTGCTGATGTCTGCGGCACGTAAAGTGGCCTATCTGGATCACTGGACCAAACAAGGACAATGGCAGCGTACTGTTGGTGAAGCACAATTTGGTCTGGATATTTTTGGAAAAACTTTAGGTATTATCGGTCTGGGTCATATTGGAGCTGCAGTTGCACGTCGTGGTTTTTATGGTTTCAATATGAATATTTTGTACCATAACCGCCGTGAAAAACCAGAATTGGCCCAAGGCCTGAATGCACAGTATTCTGACTTAGATGAACTATTACAGCGTTCCGACTTTGTCGTTATTGCGGTTGACTTAAATGCTGATTCCAAAGCGCTGATTACAGCGGCTGAGTTGGCAAAAATGCAACCACATGCGGTATTGGTGAATATTTCACGTGGCTCAGTCATTGATGAGCAGGCTTTAATTGACGCTTTAAAAGCCAAGCAAATTTTTGCTGCCGGTCTCGATGTCTATCAGAAAGAGCCTTTAAAAGAATCTGAATTATTTCAGTTGGACAATGTGGTTACATTGCCACACGTGGGTTCTGCGACGGCTGCCACCCGTAAAAAAATGGCCGAATTGGCCTATCAGAATCTGGTGGATGCTTTAGAAGGGCGAGTGCCACGCTATGTGGTTAATCCTGAGTTTCAATAATATTAAATAACATTTTCTTGCGTATAGGCCCATTTTTCAATGCTATATTCAAGGCAGCTTAGAACAATAGATTTAGAGATTTTTCATTGAAACGATTGGCGTTGGCGTGTGGCTTAACGATGTGCATGGTGACAGGGCATAGCTCTAGCCATGATTTTAATCAAGCGACTGCACACTTTTCTGTGCCTGATATTGGTACAGGCGTGGGTTTACTCGATCAGCAAAAAGAAAAAATGATCGGTGAGAAAGTTTATCGTGAAGTGCATAAGAAAATGCCTGTCTTGCAAAATCCATGGCTGGAAGATCAACTTTTATCAGTATTCTCACATATTCTGAGTCAGACCCAGTTACAACAGCCTATCGGTTTGCTGGTAATCAATGATCCGCAAATTAATGCCTTTGCTGTGCCGGGCGGGCTCTTTGCACTGAATGCAGGTCTGATAAATTCAGCACGAAATATGGATGAAGTGGCAGGGGTGATGGCGCATGAAATTGCACATGTCACACAACGTCATTACAGTCGCTCCCAGGATGCCTTTAAGGGACAAGGTTTATTGGCGCTAGCGGGAATTTTGGTGGGTGCTTTGGTAGCTTCTCAAGCAGATGGTGATGCGGGTGCTGCGGTGATGATGGGTTCGCAAGCCGCGTTGATGGATAAACAGCTGACTTATAGTCGTAATCAGGAGCGTGAAGCAGACCGAATTGGCATGCAATACATGTATCGTTCCGGCTATAACCCGCATAGTATGGCAGACTTCTTCGAAGTCATGCATCGCTCGACCAGTCGCTTAAGCTTCCTGCCGGATTTCTGGTTTACTCATCCATTGACGACTGAGCGTATGAGTGAAGCACGTTTACGTGCCAATCAGCTGCCTGCGGTCAAACCTAAGCTGAATGATCAGGACTTTGAGATTATCAAATGGTATAGCAGGGTGCTGTCTCGCCAGACCAGTGAGGAGCAGCTCAGTTTGATGAATCGGCAGAATAATTTTGCCGGTCAGCTTGCTTTGGCTGCCTACCAGATACAGCAAAGTGATTTTCAGGCCGCACAGGCTGCTTTAGATCAGGCGAAAAAGCATAACCAGATGCATCCTTTATTGGTCTTGTTTCAGACTGATATTTACTTAGGTCAGAACCAGTTGAATGCAGCGCTGAAAAGTGTGGCTTCAGCAGCGCGAATCATGCCGGAAAACCGCGCGCTCAATTATAAATATGCAGAAGTCTTGATTCGTGCCCAGCAACCAGATCAAGCTAAACAGATTGTACAAAAATTTTTGAATGCCAATTCCCGCGATGTGAGCGGCTGGCGACTGATGCAACTGGCGACCAATGCAGAGCCTGCATCGGCAATCAAGGCCGCCAATGTGCTGCGTTATCGTGCAGAAGTAGAATACTGGTCCGGTTATGAGGAAACTGCCATCAAGTCATTATTACATGCACAGCGTACAGCGAAAAATAATCAATCTTTATCTGCAACCATTAACCAACGCCTGAAACAGATGCAGCAGGCACGTCAATATAAGATTTAAAGCTGAACTGGGTTTTAAGTTTTTGTATCAGGATGTTATGGCAAGAATATATTCAATCAGGCTACAATCTTTCTAAATATTAGTGTGATTAAATCCGAAGCATGATATGAAAAAAATACTATTGGGCGTGTGTCTACTGGGGTGGAATTATGGGGTTTTTGCTGCGAGTGCTGTTGAGTATGTAGACGCGGTAGAACGAATTAATGCGGATTATAAAAAGGAATCGCGTCAATTTTTAAGTGGTTTAAATCCGCAGCAACAGGGATTTAGTCCTGAGCAGAATGCAAAATTTTGTGGAATAGTAGGACGCTATGTTGATCGTTTATATCAAGCCGCTGACCAGAATCGTGCTTATCTGGATCGTAAGTTTCAAAATATGAGTAAACAGGATGTAATTGTAGAAGTGAAATCGTCTAAAGAGATGCAATTGCTGAAACGTTATCAGGTTGACTGTTATTTGCAATAAGAATACGTTAAGAACTGTCTTTTATAAAAAGGCAGTTCAACGTTAAAGAGGAAATACTAGAAAGTAGGGATTAAGCAAGTTGCGCTTTGATTTTGGCGGAAACTTGTGCAGGATCGGCGCGCCCGGCTATGAGCGGACGCAGAGAATTCATCACCTTACCCATATCTTTCATGCTAGTAGCTTGTTGCGCTGCAATAGCTTGCGCAATCATGGAATCAAGTTCTTCCTCAGTCATAGCTTCTGGTAGAAACTGAGACAAAATCTCAATTTCGGCTTGTTCCTTACTAGCTAAATCATCTCGGCCAGCGCCTGCAAAGGCTTTAACCGATTCTTTACGTTGTTTAATTTGTTTTTCAATGACCGCAAGAACCTGAGCGTCGTCAAGTTCTTTGCGCTCATCGACTTCGATTTGCTTAATTGCTGCCTGTAGACTACGAATGACCGTCAGCTTGGACATTTCTTTGGCACGCATTGTTGCTTTCAAAACATCCGTGATTTGGTCTTTTAAAGTCGTCATTATTTATTCCAGGCAATCAATCACAAATTAATCTTAGTAAAGGCGAGTCGTACGTACTGATTCACGCGCCAATTTCTTTTGGTAGCGTTTAACAGCAGCAGCTTTTTTGCGCTTACGTTCTTGAGTTGGTTTCTCGTAGAATTCACGCTTACGTACGTCAGCAAGAACACCCGCTTTTTCGCATGAACGTTTGAAACGACGGATAGCTACGTCTACTGGTTCGCCTTCTTTCAATTTAACTTGTGGCATGAAGAATCCTCATATCAGTTAGGGTAAGATCTCGGGCTGAATTGCCCTCAATCACAAGTGAAGGTCAGTATTTTACTCATTTACATCTCATACCACAAGTCTATAATAGTTGCTGCAATAGAATTGATACAGGTTATAGGCAGTTTAATGATCGTTTTAGGCTTGGAAACGTCGTGTGATGAAACAGGACTTGCGCTGTATGACAGCGAGTTGGGTTTGCGCGGACAGGTGCTTTATAGCCAGATTAAACTGCATGCAGAATATGGCGGTGTAGTTCCAGAGCTGGCGTCACGTGATCATGTGCGTAAACTGATTCCACTCATCAATGAGCTGCTTGAGCAGAGCGGCGTGAACAAATCAGAAATTGATGCAGTGGCATATACCCGTGGCCCAGGTCTGATGGGCGCATTAATGACAGGTGCGTTGTTTGGTCGAACTTTGGCCTTTGCATTGAACAAACCGGCAATTGGTGTTCATCATATGGAGGGGCATATGCTCGCACCATTGTTGTCTGAAACAGCGCCAGAATTTCCATTTGTGGCGCTGTTGGTCTCTGGTGGGCATTCACAACTGATGGCAGCCTATGGCATTGGCCAGTATGAATTGCTGGGTGAATCGATTGATGATGCAGCCGGAGAAGCATTCGATAAAGTGGCGAAAATGATGGGTCTGCCCTATCCAGGTGGGCCAAACATTTCCAAACTGGCTGAACAAGGCAATCCTGCTGCTTTTGCTTTCCCACGTCCAATGCTGCATCAAGGCCTAGAGTTTTCATTCAGCGGTTTAAAAACTGCAGTTTCCGTTCAAATGAAAAAACTGGGTGATGAAAACCGTGATGCAGATATCGCAGCAAGTTTCCAGGAAGCGATTGTCGATACCTTGGTAAAAAAATCCGTGAAGGCATTGAAGCAGACTGGCTTAAAACGTCTGGTGATTGCAGGTGGTGTCAGTGCCAATAAACGTTTACGCGAACGTCTGGAAGCAGATTTGGCAAAAATCAAGGCAACGGTTTACTACGCTGAGCCAGCACTGTGTACCGATAATGGTGCGATGATTGCATTTGCAGGTTATCAGCGTCTGAAAGCAGGGCAGCAGGATGGCTTGGCGGTAACCACAACGCCACGTTGGCCGATGACGGAGTTAAAAAATCCTGAAGCGGTTTAAAGATAGATAGGAAAGGGGCGGAAAGCCTCTTTTTTATTGTCTTGGTTTTATTGAGTAGAAATTTTCAACAAATAATAAATTATTTTGACTCTGCCATAGTAAGTGTTTTCTTACAGATACCGTAAAATGGTTTAATCATATAGGAATCCCGCTCTATGATAGGCGGAATTAAGAATAAATTTAATTTTTTATAAAAGTGTACAAATAAAAAATATTTTTTATTTGTCTTATTTTTGATCATTTATGGTTTTAAATAAATAGAATAAAATTAAAATAGGGAGAGTGAGTGTTTTTATTGGTTATCTTCGCTTTTAAGCAAAGATTAGAGTAGTTTAAATGAATATATCTAAATATTTTTTTATTTTAGGTCTTGGTTTGTCTGCTATTGTTAGCTTTGAAACCCAAGCATACAATTATACATCAAAAGGGGTGGGTGCAGACAGAAGTAAAGCATGTAATCAAGCTGATGAGAAAATTCAACGTGGTTCGACTACTTCAGGTTGTATATGTTCAAATATTCAACAAACCTATTGGGTTTGTAAAATAAACTATGATAAGCCTAAGCCAGTTGTATATACTGCACCTCCGATTTATCAAGCACCTGCTCCTACACGACGCTCATATAATTTCAGTGCACCAGGTGTGTTATAAGTAAAAAAGGCACTATGTTTAACATAGTGCCTTTTAAACTTAAAAACCTGTTCCATTCGCTGGATCACATTTTTGCTTAAGAAATGTCATGGCATAGTTTACACGTGTCGCTATATCTTCACTTCCTAATGAAAAAATAGTGTATGGTTCATTATTTTTTAAGCGTATAGAAACAAGTTCTTTAGATTGTTTAACTTCTAAAACCTTTCCCCAATCAATTCCATTTTCGGTACTCCCTAGTCGTAAGTCAGGTCTTAGGGATACTACCGGTTCAACCATTGAACCACCATGATAAACTCTCAAAGATAAGCTATTATTATCATAATTTATTTTGCTAATACAACGATCAATAGTAGTTACGTTGGTAATTTTACTTAGCCTTCGAGTCGTGCTGATCCATCATGCTCATCAGCCATATCTGAAAAATATTTTTTTAAATCTCCAGATTGGATACCTTTGTCTGGTAATATAATCGTTAAAAATTTTTGTGCATTTGCTACAGTTTGCTCTGCTGCTATAAGTGGTGTTGTAAATAAAAAACAGCTGGACATAATAGTCAGAGACTTTAGGTAATTCATGTATAAAAAGCCAAATAAATAAATCGTTTTATTTTAAAATAAAACTCCTCTACTTTAAAGATTAGTATTTTTCTTTTTTTAGCAGTATTAGGTAATATATAAATACAACTTAAAAGCTTGATTTTTTGATTTTCAAATGAAGAAATATTTAATTTATATATCGTTCTTTACCACCACAGGTCTTTCTGCAGAATATGTAATGATTGGACCTCCTTCTGGAGAGTGGGGGCGAACCTATGGTGAAACTTATCAAAACTCGGTAAAAAAAAAAGAAATTCAAAAACAGGTCGATTTGTTGGGTAAACACCGGACAGCAGAAGCTCAAAAAATGGTGGATCTTGCAGACGCAGCGCGTAAGGCAAGAGGTGAGAATACTGATTCAGTAATTAAAAATAATGATCAAAAAAAATCAGAAATTAAAAAAGAACAGTTAAGTTTAAGTGAAAAAGAAAAGGAGCTTAAACGTAAACTGGCTCAAGTCGAGAAAGAAGAGCAAGAAGCAAGAAAGAAAATTGAGTTATTACAATATCGTAATGCAGTACGTAATGGAACCAGTGTAGGTGTACTTCGTTGTGGGAGTTCAGGGCGTCCACGTGTGCATTTGGTGGGTGTAGTTGGACGTGCAACACGACCAGATCACGTGTATTCGGATTGCCGTTTGAAGCAGGTACAGTATCGTTGTCGTGGTGAAGGAAATTGGCAATTTTATACAAATAATTTATGGGTCTTAAGTAATGCATGTATTGGTATTGGTGATGACGTAATAGTAAATGTTCACTGTGATGCTGAACAAGTTGAAGTGCGACCAACACAATTTAGCTGTGATATTCACTAAGTTATATCCAGTAGCACAATATTCAGCTTTTATCTGTCAACTCATTTTATGAGGAATGGCAAATCTATGTATCATGTTTAGTTTCAAGGTTTTGATTAATAAGATAGTGTTTTTCAAAGAAGTATTGGAGAATTTAAAAATAAAATGAATGATAAAGGGATCAAGAATGATTCGTCCTGCGACAATTGAAGATGTGGCAGTTATTGCACAAGCGCATGTGCAGAGCGGGCAAGAAACCTGTCAGCAGATGCTCTATCTACCTATTTTGGCGGAATATAAGCTAGATACACGGCTTGCTTTATGATTGCAGGTGCTCAAGCTCAATAACCATATTCTATTGGTTACAGAAGGAGCAGGGCATATTCAGGGCTTTATTGATGTTTCGCTAAGTGAAGCAAAAGGCATTGCCAAAATTATAGCGTTATATGTATTGAAAGCTGCATAAAAGCGTAGGATTGGTCGAGTCTTGTTTAAAGAGGCATTAAAAGATATTCACCCAATGCAATATCCATAGATTTTACTCAATGTTTATGATCAGAACCCAGTCTGTCAGTTTGATGAACATATGAGAGCAAAATGCATTACTGCTGAAGATGTTAGCAATGAAGGTAAAAATCTCAAGGTTCTACATATCTATGGGACCGCGATGCATTTGCTGATTTAGATGGTTTGATTTAGTAGATTCAGAGTAAAAATTGCATGATACACAAGATAAAAGACTCGGCTTTAAAAGTCCGAGTCAGGTATTATGGCAACAACATGGTGTTGCACTTCAAATGCGAATCTAAGAAGGCCCAAAGCGATATTTACGTTGAGCCTGATCTTTTGAATTTTCTATTGTTCCAGATTATTCAACTGAGTTGCCCCAATCCAGTGTTTCGAGAACTGATAAGCGGCACGGCCTGAGCGTTGACCGCGTGCCTGACACCAGCGTAAAGCTTCGGCACGTGCTTCTGCACTGAGTTGCATATTCGCTTTATTCAAGTAATGTTCTACGATTTCCAGATATAAATTCTGATCCATTGGATAAAAAGACAGCCATAAGCCGAAACGGTCAGATAGCGAAATCTTCTCTTCAATTGCTTCCTGAGGATGTAGCTCAGTATATTGCGGAACATCGACCCGGGTGACAGGCGTATTTTCATGCATAAATTCTGGCAGTAAATGGCGGCGGTTACTGGTCGCATAAATCACAAAATTACTCGAACCCGATTGCAATGAACCATCTAATACACTTTTTAAACTGCGATAATTTTCATCTTCTGCATTAAAGGCCAGATCATCACAATAGACAATAAACTTTTCAGGACGGTCTGCAATCAGTTTTTGAATTTCCGGAAGTTCTGACAAGTCATCGCGTTCAATCTCAATCAGGCGTAAACCTTGCGCTGCGTATTCGGTCAGCAGGGCACGAACGATAGAGGATTTACCGGTGCCACGCGAACCAGTCAGCAAGACATCATTGGCAGGCAAGCCATTTAAGAACTGCAAAGTATTCTGGATGACTTTTTCTTTTTGTCGCTCAATCCCTTTTAAATCGGCCAGTTCCATCTGTCTAAGCTGATGAATGGGCTTGAGTTCACCCTGTTGCCATTTATAGGCATGTGCAGAAAAATCAGGAGCATGTTTCAGCTCGGGCAGGCTTTGCTGAAGTTGCAGCAGAACAGTCGAAAGGGTATTCAAGATATTGTCAGGTAACTCAATTTTCGCCATGATCTCAGCATTACAGATTTAAAATTATGTCTAGGATACTATCACCCTAAAATTCACAGTCAAAGCCTGAAAAGTGTGATAATTTGCTTAAAGCAGAGAATTTTCGCTATTGTTGTTATGAACAGATCGGTGCATATTTTCTACGCAGTGCAAGATGAATGAAAAATACAATATAGGGAAGAAGGCAGATGCTGTTTAAAGATTTTACTCAGGACATTAATCCACATCAGGCCTATCGTATTAAAAAACTCAAGCAGCAGCTGCAACAAGCTGAGTCCTATGAGGAATGGAAATATATTGCGCTAAAAATAGATGAAGAATCCGGGGCGCAAGAATGGAAATTCGACAATAGTTCTCCCTATTTTGATGCAGAAGTTATTGCGCATCGTTTGGGTAAATTAAGACGCTATAGACAACAGAAACGTACCCACGACCTGATGTATATTCTGCGCGAAGGTCTAAGTTACGATATCGCCAATATTGCCCATCCTTTATTGTTCACCGAAGCCTATGTCGGCACCAAAAGAATTATTGAAGATTATGTGGAGCAGGTTAGTCAGGGGCTGGCACATATCGCTTCAACAGACTGTAGCTGCTTAAATATGGAGGAAAAAATTGAATTTTTTAAAGGCTGTCAGCGTGCTTATGGTCAGCCAGCCTTGATGTTTTCCGGTGGCTCGACCTTGGGTCTGTTTCATACCGGTGTTTGTAAGGCCCTGATAGAGCAGGATTTATTGCCAAAGGTCATGTCAGGTTCAAGTGCAGGTGCCATCATGACGGCAATGCTGGGTGTATCCAAACCCTCGCAGTATGTCGATCTCTTGAAGGGACATAATTTCTTTCATGAGGCGTTTCATTTCCGAACCATGAGTGAATTGCTGAAAGGCAATGGAGGTCTGGCAGATGTCAAATATCTGAAAAAATTTCTGGTCGAAAATTTAGGCGATCTGACCTTTGAAGAAGCACTCAAAACCTCAGGTCTGCATATCAATATTGCTGTTGCCCCTTATGATTCAGCACAGGATGCCCGTATTTTAAATGCCTATACTTCTCCGGATGTGCTGGTCTGGAGTGCGGTCTTGGCCTCTTGTGCAGTCCCTATTCTGTTTCCGCCAGTACGTTTGACCAGTAAGCGTTATGATGGTGAATATACCCCTTATATGGGAGCAACACGTTGGGTCGATGGCAGTGTACGCAGTGATTTCCCGCAGGAAAAAATGGCCCGGTTATACAATATCAATTACACCATCGCCAGCCAGGTCAATCCGCATATCGTGCCATTTATGCAAGATGATGTCGCACGTTTCCGCAAAGGTACCTTAAGCTGGCCACAACGGATTGTACGCCGTCAGGGTGCGGTGATTACCAAAGGAATGATGGATTTTGCCCGGGAACATGCCGGAAGCTTGCCACCTGTACGCCGCATACTCGATCACGGCTATGGGGTGGTCGATCAGCGTTATTATGGCGATGTGAATATTGTCGGTAAATATAGCCTGCGCCACTATAGCTATATGCTGCAAAATCCACGGCCCTATCTCTTTAAAATCTTGCAGCGCGAAGGCGAACGGGCCACTTGGCCAAAAATTTCCTTAATTGAGACTCAGGAACGGGTGGGGAAAACTATTCAGCATTGTCTGGAGCTGCTAAATTATCAATATACTGCTGATCCAAAGCCTGAATATATTGCAACCACTTAATTTAGATCATCTTGATACTTTCGATTTTCAACCAAGAACCAAAACCCGCAGTCTGAGTTTTGGCCGACGCCTGTATTATGCTGCGGGTCAGCCCGCATTCTGGCTAAAAACTCAAGTGTCGACTAAATCTGACAGCTCAATATCATCTCCGCATGCAAAGCTGGGCTTGCAGCAGGAGCTGAATTTTTATCAAACGCATAGCCGTTCGAGTGATCTGAACTTTTTCCTTCCGCATCAAATCATTCAACAACCATTCACCATTCAACATGAACAATTTGAGCAGGCTTTGATTCTGGTCGATGCACCAGCACATTTTCAGATCATGCCAGATCAACTTTCTGTAACGCAGATTCGACAACATTTGCTGCAAGCGGTAGAACCTTTAATCTGCCTGCAACAGCTGGGTTATTTGCATGCGGATTTAAAGCGGGAGCATTTTGTTGATGATCAGGGTAGGGTATGTCTACTTGATTTTGAACACGTCCAGCCTCTGGATCAGAAAGTGGATGAGCTGAATGCGACACCACGTTATATGGCACCGGAATTATTCCAAGGAAAAGCCAAAAGCTTGCAGAGCGAAGTTTATGCTTTGGGCGTGATTTTTTATGAATGGCTGAGTGGACAGCGCTTGCAGGCAACTGACTATCTGGATTGGGCGTTTTTACATTGTCAGCGCCTAAAAGTTGAGTTGCCTGAACAAATTCAGATTTTTGAAAAGTTGTTAGCGCTGATGCTAGGCAAGCAAAAACAGCATCGGTTGGCAGATTTTAAAGCGGTTAAATACTACTTAGTGACTGAAATCGAATGAGAAAAATACAATAAAATCGGGATTGTTTCTTATTTAATCAAACGAGTGTTTTTTTCTTATAAACGGCTTGTCAGCTGGAAATGATCTCTATATTATACACAGCCATTGGGGACGTGGCGAAATTGGTAGACGCACTGGATTTAGGTTCCAGCGCCGCGAGGTGTGAGAGTTCGAGTCTCTCCGTCCCCACCAATTTACTTGAGTAATTGAGTAAACTGGCCGAGTAGAGGATTGGTGTAATGGTAGCATGACGGTCTCCAAAACCGTTCGTCAAGGTTCGAGTCCTTGATCCTCTGCCAAAGTTTGAAAAATCCAACGCTAAGTTGGTACCCTGATGGGGACGTGGCGAAATTGGTAGACGCACTGGATTTAGGTTCCAGCGCCGCGAGGTGTGAGAGTTCGAGTCTCTCCGTCCCCACCATCATATTAAAGCAAGGCTGGTGCCTTGCTTTTTTATTGCCTGAAATTTATACCAGATTTTTTAAGCTGTAAAATTTTGCTGTCTTTTACGCATAGGTTTAGTCTGTTAAAGAACGTTAGAAAACGGGTCAATGCTCAGGAAAGGGCAGAACTTCAGGAAACTTTGTTTTATTAGATGCAATAATTGATATTATGCAAGTCAGCTAAAGTCTAAATTTGAATATGTGATTCTCCTGTGGTGCGTATTGATCTTATCTGTTTCGATGAAACTAGGCGACAACAGTGCAAATAGGTCAGTATTTACGCAACACTGAATTAATTGTTTAAATTTTGATATAAAAGTATTTTCCTGCTACAGAATTGCTTGTGAATCGGGTCTGATCGCTATAATATACACAGCCATGGGGATATGGCGGAATTGGTAGACGCACTGTGTTCAGGTCGCAGCGCCTTCTGGGCGTGAGAGTTCGAGTCTCTCTATCCCCACCATTATATTGAAGCAAGGCTAATGCCTTGCTTTTTTATTGCCTGAAATTTTATACAGCAATTTTCATTGATCTTATTCTTAAATCCTTATTTTGCTTGATAGAACGTGTGTGACGGAAGTTATATAAAAAGCATGGTTGCATTGTTTTGAATGCCGAGGCCATACAATATAAGGCTTGATCTGTAGTTTGTTTTTTATACATTTTGGTTTTTATGACACAAAATAAAGCTGAGACCTTTTAAAATACTGAATTTGTGGTTTCGTCTTCAAAGAGTCAAATTGTCTTGATAAATTTTATCAAAAGTAAAAAAATATAATTAACTGTTTAATTTCTAGCGGAATAGAATGTGATTGCTTGTAAAATCGCTTGTCAATGACGGTCTATCTCTATAATATACACAGCCATTGGGGACGTGGCGAAATTGGTAGACGCACTGGATTTAGGTTCCAGCGCCGCGAGGTGTGAGAGTTCGAGTCTCTCCGTCCCCACCAATTTACTTGAGTAATTGAGTAAACTGGCCGAGTAGAGGATTGGTGTAATGGTAGCATGACGGTCTCCAAAACCGTTCGTCAAGGTTCGAGTCCTTGATCCTCTGCCAAAGTTTGAAAAATCCAACGCTAAGTTGGTACCCTGATGGGGACGTGGCGAAATTGGTAGACGCACTGGATTTAGGTTCCAGCGCCGCGAGGTGTGAGAGTTCGAGTCTCTCCGTCCCCACCATCATATTAAAGCAAGGCTGATGCCTTGCTTTTTTATTTCCTGAAATTTATTTAATCAAGATAAAAAGAAAAGTCCGTCGAAACGGACTAAAGATTGGAGAATAGAGTTGCTGAATCAGTGGAATAATTTATTTATTTTTCTGATTGAAAATAACCTGAATCAGGCTTTTAAATGATCTTCAAATTCCTCACCCAGCTGGATCGCGAGTGCATTGCCGGCCAGATCACAGGTGACCAGACCGTATTCTTTTTTGAAACTGAAACTGAAACCACGATCATCAGCCAGGGTGCGTACGGAATATCCTAATTTTTCTAACCATAGTCGAAATGCAATCAGATTTTTAGCTTTAACCACTTTTTTCACGAGATCACTCCTTCATCATTGTTCTATCTTAAATAAGGGTGAGAAATTTTGTTTTAAAGGGCAAATTCCCATATTTAATTAATTTAATCTAATTTGAATGTTTAGTGAACATCGTATGCTCGCTAAAGAAGCAGTTTATGACTTAAGTAAATGATTTTTATCATATTGAATAGGTTGTAACTAAATATTAAGTTTTTATAGCATGTAAATAAATTTAATTATAGTTTAATTTCAAAGGCTTATTTTGCTATTGATCTAAATTTAAACTTTATCAACACCATAAAATGTAAGAATAGGGAATGCCGAAGCATCGGCATATTAAAGTTGCATTGATTATTTAATCGGATCATTAGCAGCTGCTGGTTTTCTGAGCTATCGTTTGAGATGCATACGCTATACTATCAAAAATGTAATTCTTGAATTAAATACGATTGCCATGACTGAACTGACGATTGAACACAATGTGAATCAGCAAATTGAATGGATGCAGCAACAGGGCTTAGATCCGGTTGCTGTGATGCTGGGACATGAGGACTGGTTGAATTTTACAGTGCAATCGAAAGTAGCCTATACGCCGTTTGGTAGTGCACGTCGTTATCAACCGGCCTTAGCTGGTTTGCTGCTGGTACGTGTTGACGAAATGCAGGCAGTGCGTGTCGTCACTCAAGACGAACTGGATGCTTATGCGCAAAGTCACCAGATTCTTTAACATGGATCTTTAACTCTAGAACTGATCTTTCAGGGTTCTCAAGCGCTGAAACTCTTCCACACTATCCGCACGCAGGAAAGGATTGGTTTGTAATTCATCTTCAATGCTGCTTGGCAGCGTGCACTGGCCTAACATACGCAAGCATTCGATATGCTCAAAGCGTTCCAGAATTGCCTGATTGTCCGGTTCGACGTGTTTGGCAAACTGGGCATTCGAGAGGGTGTATTCATGCGTGCAATAGACCTGGGTGCGTGGTGGTAAGGCAGCCAGACGTGACAGTGAATGATACATCTGTGAATAAGTACCTTCAAAAACCCGGCCACAGCCCATGGCAAATAAAGTATCGCCACAGAACAGCATATCAATCGCATCAATGAAGTAAACGATATGGCCTAATGTATGGCCTGGTACTGCGATCACTTGAATATCTGCCCCATGAAAGCTGAACTGTTCTTCATGCTCAAGTGGATGCGTGATCAACGGAATTTTACTCAGTTCTGCACGTGGGCCATAAACAGGCAGATTTTGTCCCTGAATTAAGCCGGGCACACCGCCAATATGGTCTTTATGCCAGTGCGTTAACCAGATTTGACTTAAGATTAAACCGTGTTCGGCACAATAATCTTGCACCAATCCTGCTTCGGTCGGGTCAATGACTACGACCTGATGAGAAGCCGTATGTTCCAGCAACCAGATATAATTTTGCAGCGAGTTCTGGACATCAATACAGTGAATTTTAAAAGGCATCATAGCGCATCAGACCAAATGAAGATTGAGAATAAAGTAGCATAATTTCAGATGCTCTGGGCTTGCAGATATTATCTGCTCATCCGGGATAATTTTTGTTTATGTCCCATTTAAAAAATCATAAGTCCGAATCATCAACGCTTACCGCCTTGCCAATGCTATAAAATTGTACACCAGTCACATGATGAGTACTTTTCCATTCTTCACTCACTACATGATAATGCCAGTGACTGTCGCGGAAGACTGATCATCGGCATAGGCCGCAATCAGCTTGCCAATAAACAGATCATGCATTTGCTGGTTATGCGGCCCGGGAATCAGCTCGCAGAGTATTTATGCAGCACAGCCTTGCCCAGAGAAATATCAAAACCAGAGAATTTAAATAACCTTAGGCCAGATGGTGCCAATTTTTCAGGTACATCATGCAGGCTCAGCCTACCTAGCCGATAGGATTTTTCTAGGAGAATACTTTGAAGATGGGGGTTGGTCATACCGCATCATTCACTATATTGGTGTATTTAAGTGGCTAGATTAGTTAGATTATTAGCATATTCAAGTTCACTCTTGCAAAAAAGCTTTTAAACTAGAGATTGTGATATTGAGGACTTCAGAAAATGAAAATGTACCAGGTCGATGCGTTTACCACGGAACTGTTTAAAGGAAATCCAGCTGCGGTGATTGTGCTGGAGGACTGGCTCGAAGATGAACTGATGCAAAATATCGCCTTGGAAAATAATCTGTCTGAAACAGCTTTTGTGAAAATAATTGATGCAGAAAATTATGCTATTCGCTGGTTTACCCCGACCAAGGAGGTGGATTTTTGTGGTCATGCAACCTTGGCCAGCAGCTTTGTATTATTCAATCAATTTGGTACGGCAAAAACGATCCAGTTTCATGTGAAAGATCTGGGGATCTTTGTGGTTGATCAGGATACAGATGGCAAGATCAGAATGAACTTTCCAATTCGCCGTGCAGTAGCCGTCACAGAATATCCTGAGGCCTTAAGACAGGCATTGAGCAAACCGTTTAAGCAGGTTTATCTGAATGCACAAGGTTATATTGTCGAATATGAATCGGTACAGGATGTGCTAGATGAATCACCTGATTTTGAATTATTAAAACAATTAAATGGCAAGCGTACCGCGATTACTGCTCAGAATAACTTTTTAGATGTCGCGATTACCTCGCAAGATACACAATATGATTGTATTTCACGTTATTTTGCACCGAGTAACGGAATCAATGAAGACCCGGTCACAGGGTCTATTCACACCGGAATTGCGCCACTTTGGGCAGACAAACTGGGTAAAAATGAACTGGTCGCTTATCAGGCATCAGCGCGCGGTGGTGTACTTTATTGTGCTTTGCAAGATCAGGAACGAATTGAAATTTCGGGTTATGGCAAATTATATATGCAGGCTGAACTTTATCTTTAATCTCTGATTACATAGATATGCATGTCGTCAGGCAAGGCGGCATGTTATTTTAATGATTCAATTTAGAAAAGACTATTCAGAATAAGAATCATTCTCTAAAATGAGCGCGAATAAAAATTTACATTTAAAATCTGGATGAATAATGTTGGTACGTTATAAGAATTTAAGCTTGGCGATTTTGTTGTCGGGTTGTAGTGCGCTGAGTTTTGCACAACCTGTTTTGGTGAAAACTGAACAGAATGTGGAGGAATATCGTCTTGATAATGGTTTACGAATTATTCTGGCACCGAATGATAAAGAAAATAAAATTTTTATGAATACGGTGTATTTGACCGGTTCACTGAATGATCCTAAAGGAAAAGGTGGACTGGCGCATCTGCTGGAACACTTGGCTTTTAAAGGCACTAAAAATGTCAAAGGTGATGAATTTCAGCGTCGGCTCGATCAATATACCTTAATGACCAATGCCAGTACCGATTATTATTCAACCAAATATACCAATGTCATTCGTCCTGAAAAAACGGCGCTCAGTGAAGTGATTTTTCTTGAAGCTGAGCGTATGGATCAGCTGGTTCTTCAGGGAAAATATGTACCGACCGAAATTGATATTGTAAAACGCGAACGCGAAATTCGTCTGGATCAGCCATTTTCAGTACTCATGGATCAGGTGTTCAAGTCGGCTTATGGCAATCAGTATTTGGGCCGTTTACCGATTGGTGATCTGAATGAGCTGCAATCCATCAATATGCAGGAATTGAACCAGTTTTACCGGAGCTGGTATGCACCGAATAATGCCTTTATGGTGATTTCAGGCAAGTTTGATAAGGCGGAAGTATTAAAGCAGATTGATAGCCATTTCAGTCCGATTCAATCGCGAAGTGTACCGGCGCAAGTGAAAGTTCCGGCTTTAAAACCTGAGCAGATTCAACAGCGTGAATTTACTGTGCAAAAGGGCAGTGATCTGGCCAAATTCAATATTTACCTGAATGGTCCGGATGAAAAGATCAAGACTGCTTTGGCTGTTTCGCCGACGCTCTATACCTTGCAACCGAGCGGGCATTTATATCAGAGCATGGTGGAAAGTGGAAAATCGACCATGGTGCAATCTAGCACCTGGTTAGATAAAGACTTTAATCTGGTGTTTATGGGCGCGATCTATGCACCCAATCATCAGCCAAAAACTGTGGAACAAAGTTTGATTCAAGGCGTAGAGCAAAGCCAGCCATTTACCGAGGCCGAATTAAACCGAGTTAAAAACCTGACCCGCAATCAGGCTGATAATATTAAAAATAGCGCGACTGCATTAGGTTCACGTTTAAGTGATTATGCCGTGGCTTATTCGGGTGACTGGAGCCAGTATTTTAAAGATCTGAATGCGATTGAAAACCTGAATGTGAGTCAGGTCAATCAGGTCTATAAAGGCTTTCTAAAACCTGAATATCGTATTTCTGGCAATATCCTGCCAACACCTGAAGATCAGAAAAAAGCGCAGGAAGTGACACAGACGGAAGCACCGAAAAAAACACTGGACCAACAGGTTGAGACTGAAGAGCCTTTAAAGGATGTCAGTGTTTATCAGGCGGAAGTGAAGCAGTATGTAGCGCAATCCAAGCAGTATTTATCTGCTAAGGACAAGCAGATTCAGCGTGGTAAGTTAAAAAATGGCATTAAATACGCGCTATTCCCAACCAATATTCGCGATGACAAGGTGTATGCCACAATTTCTCTGGATTTTGGGACTGCGCAAAGCCTGATGAATAAAGGCGAGATTCTGGATCTGACCGCGTATTTAATGCTGCGCTCATCGGAAAGCCAGAGCTTGCAGCAGATTGCTGACAAAATTATCGAAGTAGGCGGTTCAGCGACTGCCAGCCCATCGAGTAATGGCCTGAACATACAGATCAGTGCCAAAAAAGAGAAGTTTGCAGAGTTTTTCCAATATGTGGTTGATGTACTAAAAAACCCTGCATTTGAGCAAAGCCAGTTTGATTTGATCAAGGGTCAGACCTTATCCAGTCTGGATCGTCCTTATACCGAGCCAGATACAGTGTCGAGCCTGACTATGGCGCGAACCATTGAAGTGTATCAACCCGGTGACATTCGTTTCCATTTTGAACCTGAACTGGCCACCAGGCAGTTTAAAGCAGCCACTCGTGAGCAAGTGGTCGCTTTGTATCAGCAATTCTTTAAAACGCATCATGCACACATTGCAGTGACTGGGGAATTTCAGCCAAAATCTATACAGAAAATGCTGAAAAATAGTTTTGCGGACTGGAAAGCGGCACAGCCTTATGAACGACTGAAATCAGAATATCGAAGCTATCCAGCCCAAAAAATTCATGCCTTGTCTGAACAACGTGAGTTCGGTAGTTATCAGGCATTGCTGACCTTCCCGGTGGGGGCAGACCATGCAGATGTACCTGCTTTACAAGTCTTTCGTCATATTCTGGGTGACTCTCAACTGTCTTCCCGTTTGGCTCAGGAATTACGTGAAAAAAATGCGCTGGTCTACGGTTTTAGTGCCCATGTTCAGTTTAATGAATGGGCCGATTCAGGTGCTTTGGCACTGGGTGCCAATTATACCGCAGGTAAATCTGCACAGGTTTCTCAAACGGTGCATCAGGTACTCAATGAGCTGTTAACACGTGGTGTAACTGAACAGGAAGTGGAAGCGGCCAAAGCCAGCATTTTGAAAAAACGTGTCAATGCACTGGAAGATGATCGCCGTATTCACAGTATGTTGGTTCCTCAACTGGAAAAAGATCGTAAGCTGATTTACCGTGAAAAACGTGATCAGGCGATTGCCCAACTGACGAAAGCCGACATTGATGCCGTGATTAAAAAATACATCAAGCTGGATCAGTTGGTCGAAGTGATGGCTGATCAATATGGAAAAGAAATCAAAAAATCATAGAATTGATCTACATTAAAAAAAGTCCTCCTCTAATAGGGGGATTTTTTATTCTTCAATATAATTAAAAGCTCTAATTTAAGTCGCTTTTCTGGTAAGCAGGATTCCACCTAAAACGCCAGATAGCACAACACTGGGTAAGCTCCACCAGAAAGTGGCAAAAAGAAACAGGAAAATCCCAGCTGATACTAATATTGCTCCAACAGCGATATCTTTATTAAAGGGAAGGTGAATAATATGTTGGTAATAATATGATGCGATTAAACTAGAAAAGATTGCTCAGCAAGTATAGAAAAGCCTATCTGATCGGGGACTCGCGATTATTTCCTCCCAGAGCATATGTATTTTCCTTCTTTCTTTAAAAATCCAGACGCTTCTTATAATTTATAAAATGCTTTCGCATTCTCATAAAAAACTGGCTTTAACGCGTTTTCATCATAGTCCTGAACAATATCGCTAAAAGCATCAATGATATTCACGAGTGAGCTGCTGACACTGTCCATTGGAAAGTTGGAGGCAAACATCAGGCGTTCAGAACCAAAGCAATCTAAAGCATGCTGAATCAGGGGAGCTGCACGTTCCAATAATTCCTGTTTATTGGCTAACCGTTTCTGCTGATGAAAATCATGACCTAGAACGGGCATAAACAGGCCAGACATTTTAGTCGATACATTTCTGCACTCGGACAGTTCAGCCAGTTGATCTTGCCAACTTGAAAATATCAGGGCGCGATCTTGTTCGGTCTTGCCTGTAGCTTTGCCCACCTTGCCAAATAAGCCGACAGGCGTACCGAGGTGATCTAGTGCGATGGGTGTTTTAGGAAAGGCTTTAGCCAGTGCAGTCACATCAGCAAGCTGGCTCGAATAGACCCAGGCATCAAAACTTAAGTCTTGCTGGGCCAGTTCCTCAAAGCCCTTCAGGAAATCTTTGTTGCGATAGAGATGCGGCTCATCGGTCCAGGCATGAATGCCTTTGTCTGGATGTACCGCAGCCATTTTACGGATGCCGCGAAATTTGGGAGAAGCTTCCTGATGCAATTGAATCAACTGTTTAAAGTTTTTCTGCCGCGGATCCGCCGTAGCGATAATGCCACCGAGCTGGATATTATGCTGATCAAAAGGAAGTCCGGCCACAAAACGGGTTTCATCCACCACGCCTGTACCTTTCTGATCATGCCAGCTGGCTTCAACATGCACAATTTGTTCGACTTCATAATGCCCTAGATCTTTGTTGTAGTTCGCAGGCAGATAAGGGGCGGTCAGATGCTCGGTCAGGCCAATGGTCTCAATCACATCTTTAGGTTTGAGCAGCCGCACCATTTTGTCCAGTAATTTAGGATATTTGCCAAACAGTTTTACGGCAAATGCTGCCGCGTGTGGGGTGTTGTACGGATCCCATTGGTGAATATGTGGGTCAATGATCGGGAAGGGAAGTTGCTGCATGCTATGCCTTGTTTTAGTGTATTTATTATTCAATTTATATGGGGCTAAAATCAGTTCGAAGTCAAGATGATAAATTAAGGCAAATAAAAAAGCCCCGCGGGGCTTTTCATATTTTAATCAATGATCGTGCTTGTGATCATGGTTATGCTTGTTGGCATGAAACTCTTCATTGTGACGGAAACGTAAATAGTTTTCGAACTGTTCACAGTATTCATCATAGTTATCTTCCAGCATCATTTGGAATTGCTGCATAATATAAGACATCACCTGATCTTTGGCATCGCGCATTTCGTTGCCATCTTTAAAGTTATTCGCTGCCACCCAGGTATTGAAACGGGCAGTACCAAATAACATGGCTGCACTGACTTGACCGCGCTTATCACTCGGTTTTTCCTGCGAGCCTTTTTCTACGCGACAAAACTCGTTGGCTTGTTGAATAAATTCATCAGCACGTTCAAAGAATGCCGCATTTAACGCTTCTTCTTCGGTTACATCGGTTGCTTCAATCTTTTGAACCATGAATTTTTCCTGACCATCATAAAATCTTAATGGCTAATTATAGGCAAAGCCTTGCAGAAACTAAACCTTTGCCTTAATCTAAAAATAGCCTAAGCATATAAAAGTGAATGCCATGCAGGATGCGATTGCGGTACAAAGTCTGAAAAGTGATATTGCCTTATTGCGCCAGAATATCTGGCCACCGGCAAATCTAGCCAATGTCGAAGGTCTGCCGATTTATTATGGAACCAAATCGCAGGTCGAAGAATATTACACCCAGTGGCTTGGTCTGATTGAAAGGGCGCAGGATCTGTTCCAACCTTTCATGGACGATGAAACCCTAGATGCTATCCATCTTCCCAGTCATTTAAACTTGCCGCTGTTTTATTTTCATGTTGACCGAATCAGGCTAAATAAAACCCGGGCCAAAGAATCTAAAACTTTTCGTGGTGTGGCCAGCCTGATTGAAAAATGCGGGCAGTTTGAACCCGAACAGATCGCAGCCATGCGACACTGGCTCGACAGTGACGATACCGCGGCTTTGGTGGCACACCGCGAATTTGTAGACTTACGTACTTATGTGTTTCAGCATGGTCAAAGTGAATATACACGTACCCGTTTTTATGTGAATGGTATCGTGCTGAGTGTCGAGCCACATTTTGAGCTGATCGATGCCCGTGATAAACCACGTAAGCAACGCAGTGATAGTTATAATGACCCTCTGGCCGATAATAATACCTGGAAAGTGTTTGGTAAATATCGCTAGCCCGGTTTTACCAGAAGGGTTTGGTATTTTCAGCAAACTGCTGTAAACGCTCGGCTGCTTCACTCGATAAACGCTGCTGTTCCGCGCTTATCCAACCCAGCACAAACCAGGCTTTGCTATTTTGCTTGACATACGGTCTAAACAGTTCGTCTGCCACAAACAGGTCGTTATAATGCCCCAAGCTTTCCTGTAAGGGTTTTAGGGCTTTCAGATAAGTTTTCACATCCTTTTCAGGAAATAAACTCTGTAAAAATTCTACGTTATAGCGCAAGCGTTTCACCCGTTTACGGGTGCGATGCCGCGATTCAATATCCAGTTCCTGATAGTTTTCGGCATCCTGACAAATTTGCTGATGTAACTTGCTCAAACCTTTACACAAAATTTTATGCGAAGATTTGGCTTTGCTATGCGTTTTTTCCTGACTAAAGCTGAGTAGTTGCAGTATCAAGTCCACTGTAGCTGTTTGTCTGAACAGCGTGCTAATATCTGGCTGTTTTTGTCGGTGTGGTGGTAATTTTAATAAGGGTGAGCCGGCTTTTTCCAGTTGCGGAATCAGACTTTCTGCAAGGGCATCGCGATCTCGGGTAGAACCCAGTTGCTGAAAAATATCTCGCAGCTGTTCCGGCCATTCTGGCTGTACATGTTCAGTCACAGACTGAAAAATTTTAAAGGCACTGCGTAAGCGCCGGATCGCGACACGTGCCTGATGCACATGATCGCTGTTATAATGATCAGCGGCAATCGCAGTTGCATTCGGAAAAAGATGAGCCAGACAGTTGGCTACGATTTTCTTTAAAATAGTAGCAATCTGATCTTTCTGCTCAAGTTCTAATGGCAGCTGATGCTGCACAGGCAGACTTTCTTCACCCTGTAATAGGGCATAACCGCGTTCCGATTTACTCCGCGTATCCAGCCATAAATCATAACGTTGAATCCATGGCCGAATGAAATCAATCAATTCGCTCAATTGACCGGATTTTAGCTCAAATTCGACTTCATAAATATCAATGGCTTGATCCTTATGGCGAATTTCCCCTACATCAAAGGCAATCTCAATCTGGCTATTTTGATGTGTTTCGGTCAGCACATAACGCGCGACATCTGTTTCAAATTGCAGAATAAGCGGTATATCCAAATCGCCAAGCGCCTGTTTCAGAATCTTTTTTGCCGGTTTGTGTTTGCGATATAACTGAAAATCACAGCTTTCAGGTGGGCTTTTTAATGTATGTTCAAGTTCAAAACGTTCAAATTGCTGCTCAGTAGGTGCTTTCAGGGTTTGAATCCATTGCTGGTCTTCTAGACGTTGTCGCAAGGCGATTTGATGTTGTTGGAGTTGTTGTGCTTCAGTATCGAAGTAGCGCGCACATAAACGATGCCGAGTCGGCTGAAGCTTCTGGAAGTCCTGTTCAAATTGTGCACGTGACGGTGACGGAATCTGGAATTTAAGCTCTATTTCTGCCATCGGGTCATTCCTTCTCGATGTAGGTTATACAGAGCAATATAGCTCAAAGATTAGCCATGGTGTGATGTGCTTCTGCAACAAAAAAAGCACGCCGTAGAGGGAGCGTGCTTTAAAATATTCTTAAAGATATTTATTTGAGGAATTTACGGCTCACCAGGAACTGTTCTGTCGCCTCAAGCAGTTTCTGGGCATAGACTTCCTGTTTAGCAGTCAGCCAACCTAATACAAACCAGTCACTCGCTTCCAGTTCAGTTTGCTGAATATACACTGCCGAAGAAGCCAAGGTTTGATATTCACCGGCTGCAAGTTGTGCATCATTCAGTGCTTTGCTGTACTTCTGCAAGTTTTTGACGTCATAGATTGTGGTTAAGATCGGAAAGCTGAATTTGAGTTCCTGAATCCGGCTTGCCAATTGATCCAGACTTTCAAAATTGTTAATTTCAGTCTGGTTCATCTGTTCTTGCAGCACTTTATACTGTTGTTGCAGCGTGGTTTGTGCAGCAGTTTTTAAATCCAGAGCAGCATGTTCATCTTCAGTTAAACTAAAAGTCAATAACTCCAGATAATGATGCACATTTTGCGTTGATTTGACTAGATTGCCCAGTTTTTCCTGAGCATACAGAATATCTTTACTCAGATTTTCCGCAGTGGTCGGATTTTGCAGGAAGCTGGCCAAGCTGTTTTGCATATGCTGCAAATGTTGTAAATGCTCGAACTGCTGCTTAAAGGCAGCCATTTGATGTGCCCATTTGTCCGAAAGCTGCGGATGCCAGTCTTTAAACAGCAGCAAAGTGAGATATAGCTGATCCAGTGCCAGTTGAGCCTGCTGAATATGTTCCTGCTGTGCAACCTGAGCTGAAATCGCGGCGATATTTGGCAATAAATGTTGCATCTGCTGCGCAATCAGACTGCATAGGGTTTTACCAGCGCTGTCTTTTTTACTGATCTGGAACTCTTTGGCGAAGGTGGCCGGGCTCACGCGTTGTGAGGTGGCCAATAAATTACCGATTTCTGCCTTGCTACGTACATCGAGCCAGAGCTGATATTTCTTGACCCATTCAAAACTGAACGCCAATAAATTGTGTATCAACCCACTTTTTAGCTCAAACTCGACTTCATGTACCTCTTGTTCAGCATCTCGGGTACGGATCTGCCCAATATCCAGACTGACTTCGATTTGTGTGTCTTGGTATTCAATTACACGCAAGGTGCGGGCAATATCGGTTTCGAATTGCAGTTGTAGCTGATCAGACTGATTGCCGAGCGCATGGCTCAGAATCGCCTGTGCTTCTGGGAACTGGGTATAAATACTTAAATCCAGTTCAGGAGATTCAGTTAATTCCCCCAGATCATGATTATGTTCAAAGCGTTCAATATGGCTTTTACCGGCAGCTTTCAGGGTTTGCACCCAGCGCGTACCTTCCAGACGCTGACGTAGTGCTACCCCGTGCTGGGCCAGTTGACGGTCGGCAGTATCATAATATTTGGCTTGAAGCTGGATCTGTTGAGACTTTTTCGGATCAAGTGCCTTGAGCAGCGCAGTGCGTCGTGCCGCAGGAATCTGGAACTTGAGTTCAACTTCAACCATAATGATTTTCCTATCTGTTTAGTACACGCCAGCATGTACTGATATTTTTCGCTTTAATGAGATGCTGAAAATTCGGCGGGCAATCGCCGCAATTATATTTTTAGATGTATGCGTGGCAGATTGTAACCAAAATCAAAATGCATGTAAGACTTGACCTGCATATAAAAATATTGAACAGGAATTTAAATATTGGCTTTGAGCTGTTAATAGGGTTGCAAAGCGAGAGGAATTGCGGCTTTGCTTGGAAAATATCTAAGAATATTCGAGCAAATCAAGAGACTGTTAATTGGCCAAAATATACGCTAAGGTAAAAGAAAACATCAGGACGATGAGAAATGAATGTACAAGTACAGCCAGAGAATACCCATGTGATCGCGCATCAACCCCAGATGCCGATTGGCAATTATCATGAGTTTTACCGCTTTTATTTGACCGAACACCGGCATATGGTCAGTCGCCGTTTACATGTCGCAGGTAGCAGTATCGGCCTATATTGTTTTACTCAAGCCATTCGTCAAGGCAAACCACGATATTTTGCTTATGGTTTGCTTTCGGGTTATGCCTGTGCCTGGATTGGCCATTTTATCTTTGAACGCAATAAACCGGCCAGTTTTAAACAGCCGGTGTATAGCTTTATTTCAGACTGGCGTATGTTTGCGGATGTCCTGCGTGGTCGTCTCAGTCTGCTTGATCGCAAATACGATAAGATTTCAAGTTAAACTCAGGTAACTTTCATCGGATTGTGTGGCTAGGGAACATGATCTTTCGATAAAAGACTTGCAAGTCGCCATTTATTATTCTATTAATTGTGTTATTGCTTATTCAGTTTGATGGAATTTGATCAAAAGTTATAGTTTACTGAATAAAACAGTTTTCCAAGCCTGGAGCGACCTTCTCCGGGCTTTTTTATATCTCTATTTTTTAAATAAATTTACTGACTTCGTTGCCATTATTGCGTAAATATTTATAGAACAAGTCATGCGGATCATACATAAAGAAAATGATCCTTTCTAGCTTTGAAACGTCTCCCCACAAACGTATTATTCAAAACTAGAAAGGATCGGGTGTCACCAACACAGGTATTTATTTTTCTGGTTATTTTCTGTGTCTAACGCTATTTAAGTCTCTTTGAGCTAATTGGGCCATCCCTGAAATTGGGTATTTTTTAATCTTTTTGAGTTTAATCTTAAAGAGGCTTAACAATATTGAAAATTTAAAGGTAAAAAAAACCGCTCTTAGAATTTTGCAACTTCTCCACCAAGTTATCTGCAAAATCCTAAAAGCGTTTGTCGGAGGGCGTAAGCATTAACACTTTATTATTTTTGTTATAAAGCGATTAAAACCCATATTTTATAGTCGGTATATCCCTGAAAATGGTGATATTTTAGATTTAACTGGAAAATTGCGCTAAAAAACTGCAAATCTGTTGCTACCCGGTCGCGGAAACAGCAGGACTGCGGCAATTAAACCGAGTTATGCCTATAATAGAGCCATCCTAGCAAGTGGCGAGCAAGATGCGCGGTTTATATTTAATTACCAATGATGATCCCGTAGAACTTTTATTGGCAAAACTGGAAGGCGCAATGGCCAATGGCGGCATTGCAGTATTGCAATATCGCCGTAAAAAAGTCGCCAAACAAGATCAAATTTACGAAATCGAGTATATGAAAGCCATGTGTGCTGAATATGGTGTGCTTTTTGTGATTAATGATGATCTTGAAATGGCCGTTAAATACGGGGTGGGTGTGCATTTGGGTCAGGATGACGGGTCTATTGTCGAGGCAGTTGCACGCTTGCCAAAAAATGTCTTGATTGGTCGTAGCTGTAATAACTCGCTTGAGCTGGCTGAACAGGCCATTGCCGATGGTGCAAACTATGTGGCATTTGGTGCCATCTATGCCACCGACAGTAAACCTGAAGCCGGTAATATTGGCTTGGAAACTTTAAAACTGGCCAAAGAGAAATTGAACGTGCCTTTATGTGCCATTGGCGGTTTAACGGTTGAAAATTCCAAAGAAGTCATTGAGTCAGGTGCGGATTATTGCGCCGTGATTAGTGATATATTGGGCTTGCCGATGAATGCCATTCCTGAACGTTTAGATGAATGGTCTGCGCTTTTTCAAGCTACAGCATAAAATTTTTTGATTGATTTAATTTTGAGTCGAGTGCCTTCATGAGCTTATCTCCAAAGCAAGAACAATTGTTCAAACAAGCCAATAAACATATTCCGGGTGGCGTCAACTCACCTGTACGCGCATTTAACGGCGTCGGTGGTACACCGGTCTTTATCGAAAAAGCCCAAGGCGCATATTTGTATGATGTAGACGGAAAACGTTATGTGGACTATGTCGGTTCATGGGGACCGATGATTCTGGGTCACGCCCATCCTGCAATTATTCAAGCCGTTCAACAGGCCGCAGTAGATGGTTTAAGCTTTGGTGCGCCAACAGTTCATGAAACCACGCTTGCCGATATTATTTGCGAGATCATGCCGTCGATTGAATTGGTACGTATGACCAACTCGGGCACGGAAGCCACCATGACAGCGATTCGTTTAGCGCGCGGTTATACCGGCCGTGACAAGATTGTAAAATTTGAAGGCTGTTATCACGGTCACTCAGACTCGCTTCTTGTAAAAGCAGGTTCGGGCTTGTTAACTAAAGGTGAGGGCGAAGCGACATCTGCGGGTGTGCCAGCTGATTTTGCCAAGCATACCATCACGCTTCCATACAATGACATTGCGACTTTAAAAGAATGCTTTGCCAAGTTTGGTGCTGAAATTGCCGGCGTGATTGTGGAGCCTGTGGCAGGCAACATGAATCTGGTGAAACCAATTGACGGTTTTCTGCAAGCGATTCGTGATGTTTGTGATGAGCATGGTTCAGTCTTTATCATCGACGAAGTGATGACCGGTTTCCGTGTTGGCTTAGGCGGTGCGCAGGCACATTATGGCGTAACTCCGGATTTAACCACATTGGGTAAAATTATTGGTGCAGGTCTACCAGTCGGTGCCTTTGGCGGTAAACGTGAAGTGATGGAATGCATTGCGCCACTGGGTAAAGTGTATCAAGCAGGAACATTGTCGGGTAATCCATTGGCAATGCGTGCCGGGATTGAGATGTTTAAGCATCTTCGTGCTGAAGGTTTCTATGAAAACCTATCTGCGCAGTTGTCAAAACTTCTTGCAGGTTTACAAGCAGCAGCAGACGAGGCAGGCGTACCCTTTAAAACCCAACAGGTCGGTGGGATGTTTGGTCTGTACTTCACCGATCAGGAAGACATCACCAGCTTTGATTCGATGTTGAAATGTGATATCGATGCTTTTCGTAAATTTTTCCATGGCATGTTGAATCGGGGGGTGAATTTAGCACCTTCTGCATTCGAAGCTGGCTTCTTCTCGGCTGCACACAGCGATGAAGATATTGAATTTACCATTCAGGCTGCGATCGAGACTTTTGCTGAGATGAACGCTTAAATTTTAATTTTTTTAAAATCCTCCCTCTTGCGAAGCGGTGCTTTTCACCTTTTCAAAGGAGGGAATTTTATCTGTACAAATAATAAATTTCCCCTCTTTTCCTTGTGCCATATCTGGCTCAGGGTTAGGGGAGATTAAATGCTAAAATTATGGATATTCATTCATGCAAACCAAACACTATTTGACTCTAAGTGATGCGGAATTTCTATTGGATCACGCCCATCAATACGCAATTCAGAACAGCTTCAATGTCAGTATTGCCGTAGTCGATGAAACGGGCAATTTGCTTGCGATGAAACGTATGGATGGTGCAGCACCGATGACTGCAAATCTGGCCATTGAAAAAGCCAGATGCTCGGCGATGAGTCGTCGTCCATCCAAGCTGTTTGAAGATATTATCAAAGGCGGGCAGATGGGCTTTCTGACTATGGAAAGTTTCTCGGGAATGCTGGAAGGTGGCGAACCGATTCTGTATCAAGGGCAATTAGTGGGTGCGATGGGTGTATCAGGTGTGAAATCATTTGAGGACGCTGAGATTGCGCAGGTGGCGATTAAGAAGTTTTTGGCGCAGCAGGGCTAAACATTATACGCTTGAGAATGTACTTATCTTCTCAAGTCTAAGTTAAAAATAACTATCGGATAAGATAGTGATGCTGTTGTTTAACCATTTCATTATATTCTGTCGAGTTATACAGCTCTAAACAGCTCATTAATATGGCTGGCCTTGCTTGATTTTTATACACCTCAGTTTTTGCTTTCATAGATTGGTTTATATATTCTTTCAAATTTTTATACGCGGGTTCTTCATATGATCCCTGTTGGAAATACCCGCCCATCGCTAGAGCAGCCTCAGAACTGAGGGATTGATCCTGAGCCCTCGTCAGACAATAACTAAAGCCAAAATTTTTGATATTGAGCTCATCCTCATTTGATATGGATGGAATTAAGTCTTTTGCATAACATGCACTCATCACTAGACAACTAAAAAGTACAGCAATTATTTTCATTATCTTAAATTCCAAAACAGAATATCTGTGGTTCTTAGGCTCGGTGTATCATGAATAAAGTAGCAACTATCTCCACAATCATTTCCATTCCATAAAGTGACATGTCCAGAAGCATCTCCCCAACCAGAGACTTTAAAAATAATAATTCCTTTTTTCCCTTTTAATTGTGATGATAAATCCTGGTTATTTTGAGGCTTGAAGGAGAGATCTGCAGTTCCTAAATTTTGTTCAACAAAGCTGATCATCTCGCGAACCCTAAGTAAATAAGGTTTATGATCAGCGCCTCTGACTTTATAACCTCTGGTTGACTGTTTAATTGGCATTCCGCCGTAGTTGAAAGATCTACTTAATCTTAAAGCACAAGCATTTGCGTATCCTGTAGGATTTTCTTGATATAAAGCCATAGCTTGACCTCCCACCATAGAATACACATCATTTGCTGACATTTTTACCGGATAATATTTCCATAATTCGGAAAATAAAGGTCTTTTTGCTTGTATGGTCGAAGACCGACCACCAGCCCTTGCAGTTATACTCACCATATTTAATATTCCGTATCAATTAATATAGTTTTTCCTTTAAAAATATTTTTAAGCACTCCCTTACCTTCAGCATCAATATCAAGTGAAATCGTAAATGGATGAAATGAGTTTATCTCAGAAGATTCTGGTTTTATTTCTATATCAATAGTATCTCCTTGTGCATAACCTGAAGTTTCTATATGCAAATTCAAGTCATCAAAAAATCTAGATTTTCTTTTTAGAAGAATAAGGTTATCTCCATAACTCCAATAAATATTATTAATAGATCTCTTGCGAAAGTTAATTCAAGAGCATCCAATTCACCATTCCAACAATTAAATTCATTCTTAGACCAAATCGTTTCCGTCTATTTCTATAGCGTTCTGTCAATATCCGAAAATGTTTAAGTTTGCCGTTGATATGTTCAATTGTGATCCTACGCCGACTGATTTCTTGGTTGATCTTTTTTGCTATTTTGGGTAATGATAAATTCTTAGGTTTCTTGATTGGAATGAGTAACTTACTCTTAATCTGATGAAATCCTTTATAGGCTAAATCTGCCATAATACAAGGATAAATGATCATCTCCTTAAAATACTTACGCGCAATCGTCAGATCATGTTTTCTGCCACTTTCGACCTGTATACTTACAATTTGCTTTAGTCTTGGGTTAAAAATGACCTGTGTTTTTAGCGTATGTTTCTTCTTTTTACCGCTATAGAATTTTCTTTGTTTTTTTGGGACGCTCAATCTGTGACTCAGTGACATCAACGATCACATAATCACCTTCACTAAACTTTTGATTCCTTTTCGGTAATGCAAAAATCCGTGATTGAATCAGAGCATTTTCAACTTTATGAATAGTACGATTCACATTACTTTCAGCGAGATTATAGTCAGCGGATAATTCAATTTGAGTCCTATAACAGCGTAAGTAGTTTAGAGTTAACAATAATTGATCCTCTAAACACAAAGAATGCGGCCTTCCAGATTTTTTCTTGGCAAGTTCAACGTGTTGTAACACCGATACCATTTTTAAGAATAATGGACGAGGAACTCCAACGAGTCGCTTAAATTCCCCATCATTAAATCTAATTAAATTTTCATATTTCATGGGGCCAGTATGAACAATTTTTTACTTTCGCAGGAGATCTAATGATCTTTTCTTCTTTTTCTTCAATGTATTTAGTAGCTGTATCTGATATTAATTGATCAATTTTACTTGAGATAATACCATTACTTATGACAGCCAAATCAGAAGTTTTTAGAAATTTTGAACCACAAGTTGATGTGTCTCCTGCCGCAACAATGCTTCTACCCAGGACGACTATAAAGCCTCGGTTAGAAGCAAGAGCTTTCGCTAGGACATTACATTTAGGACAATAATGTACCATTCCATCCAAATGCACAGCTTTTCCTTCCACCAGAAAGGAAGGGTCGCCAAAAGTAATGATTCCCCCATGATCGGTTTTACAGCCGACTGTTATTAATGCTCTCATTATTATTTGGTTATTATTTTTATTAAAGACCATAATAACATGACAATAGATCTCTTGCGAAAGTTAATTTAAGAGCATCCAATTCACCATTCCAGCAATTAAATTCATTCTTAGACCAAAGCGTTTCCGTCTATTTCTATAGCGTTCTGTTAATATCCGAAAATGTTTAAGTTTGCCGTTGATATGTTCAATTGTGATCCTACGCCGACTGATTTCTTGGTTGATCTGTTTTGCTATTTGGGGTAATGATAAATTCTTAGGTTTCTTGATGGGAATGAGTAACTTACTCTTAATCTGATGAAATCCTTTATAGGCTAAATCTGCCATGATACAAGGATAAATGACCATCTCCTTCAAATACTTACGCGCAATCGTCAGATCGTGTTTTCTGCCATCTTCAATCTGTATACTTACAATTTGCTTTAATTTTGGGTTAAAAATGACCTGTGTTTTTAGCGTATGTTTCTTCTTTTTACCACTATAGAATTTTCTTTGTTTTTTTGGGACGCTCAATCTGTGACTCAGTGACATCAACGATTACATAATCCTCCTCAC